>NZ_JBEAIG010000002.1:0-225407 GCF_040064575.1 Klebsiella sp. CN_Kp106
AGTTAGCCGGTGCTTCTTCTGCGGGTAACGTCAATCGACAAGGTTATTAACCTTATCGCCTTCCTCCCCGCTGAAAGTACTTTACAACCCGAAGGCCTTCTTCATACACGCGGCATGGCTGCATCAGGCTTGCGCCCATTGTGCAATATTCCCCACTGCTGCCTCCCGTAGGAGTCTGGACCGTGTCTCAGTTCCAGTGTGGCTGGTCATCCTCTCAGACCAGCTAGGGATCGTCGCCTAGGTGAGCCGTTACCCCACCTACTAGCTAATCCCATCTGGGCACATCTGATGGCAAGAGGCCCGAAGGTCCCCCTCTTTGGTCTTGCGACGTTATGCGGTATTAGCTACCGTTTCCAGTAGTTATCCCCCTCCATCAGGCAGTTTCCCAGACATTACTCACCCGTCCGCCACTCGTCACCCGAGAGCAAGCTCTCTGTGCTACCGTTCGACTTGCATGTGTTAGGCCTGCCGCCAGCGTTCAATCTGAGCCATGATCAAACTCTTCAATTTAAGTTTGATGCTCGTAGAATTAAACTTCGTAATGAATTACGTGTTCACTCTTTGAGACTTGGTATTCATTTTTCGTCCGAGGACGTTAAGAATCCATGTCACTTTGAGTGCCCACACAGATTGTCTGATAAATTGTTAAAGAGCAGTGCAACGCGGCTTTCGCTCACCGTTGCGAGGTGGCGTATATTACGCTTTCCTCTTTCAGAGTCAACCCGTTATTTCAGGATTTTTTCTCTTCAACCGACCCGGTTGTTTGTGAAGTGATTCACATCTGCCGTGTCAGTGGGAGCGCATTATAGGGAGTTATTCGGCGGTGACAAGCGGTAAAATGCAATTTTATTTCAACCGCTCACCTTTTATACATAACGCTTATTTTTGCTGCTTTTTGATAGCATCCGGCAGGTCTGCCAGGCTATTAAGTACCCAATCAGCGGCACTTTCGGCTTCTGGGGTCACCGGCTTGCCGGTGCGCACTAATACTTTCGTGCCGACATTGGCCGCCAGAGCTGCCTGCATATCTTCGACTTTATCGCCAACCATAAAGGAAGCCGCCATATCAATATGCAGATAGTCGCGCGCCGAAATCAGCATACCCGGATGCGGCTTGCGGCAGTCGCAGGTCTGGCGAAACTCTTCAACGGTTCCCTGCGGGTGGTGCGGACAATAATAGATACCATCCAGATCAACGCCGCGATCGGCCAGCGACCAGTCCATCCACTCCGTCAGCGTTTCAAACTGCTCTTCAGTAAACTTACCGCGGGCGATACCGGACTGGTTGGTCACCAGCACCAGCGCGTAGCCCATCTCCTTTAATTGACGCATTGCGTCAATGACGCCATCGATAAATTCAAAGTTGTCGATTTCATGGACATAGCCGTGATCGACGTTAATCGTGCCATCACGGTCAAGAAAAATTGCGGGTACTGACATTGCCACCGGTTTGCTCCTGATAAAGGCTAATGCGCGTAGTATCGCATGTTTCCGGACGCAAGAAAGTGCTCATTATACAGAGTCAGATTGATTTAGACGTCTGGATGCCTTAACATCCATTTCATTGACAGGCATCGCCTGGACACGGCAGAAGAAAATGCCACGGCAAACGGCTAAACGATAATAAATAACTGATGATTAAACTTTCGAATATTACCAAAGTGTTCCAGCAGGGAAATCGCAGCATACAGGCGCTGAACGATGTCAGCCTGCATGTCCCCGCCGGGCAAATTTATGGCGTCATCGGCGCTTCCGGCGCGGGTAAAAGTACGTTAATCCGCTGCGTTAACCTGCTCGAACGTCCAACGCAGGGCAGCGTACAGGTGGGCGGTCAGGAACTAACGGCGCTGTCAGAAAAAGAGCTCACTCGCGCTCGTCGCCAGATTGGCATGATCTTCCAGCACTTTAACCTGCTTGCCTCACGCACCGTATTCGGCAACGTGGCGTTGCCTCTGGAGCTGGATAATACGCCGAAAGATGAAATCAAGCGCCGGGTGACCGAGCTGCTCGATCTCGTCGGTCTGGGGGATAAACACGACAGCTATCCGGCAAATCTCTCCGGCGGTCAAAAACAGCGCGTGGCCATCGCCCGTGCGCTGGCGAGCAATCCAAAAGTCCTGCTCTGCGACGAAGCCACCAGCGCTCTGGACCCGGCCACTACGCGTTCAATTCTGGAACTGCTGAAAGATATCAACCGTCGCCTGGGCCTGACGATTTTGCTGATTACCCATGAAATGGATGTCGTCAAACGCATCTGCGATTGCGTTGCCGTTATCAGCAACGGCCAGCTGATTGAACAGGATACGGTGAGTGAGGTCTTCTCTCATCCCAAAACCCCACTGGCACAACAGTTTATTCAGTCAACGCTGCACCTTGATATCCCGGATGATTATCAGGCCCGCCTTAAACCTGAAGCGCTTCCCGATAGCGTGCCCATGCTGCGCATGGAGTTTACGGGTCACTCCGTTGATGCCCCGCTTCTTTCTGAGACTGCCCGTCGTTTTAATGTGAATAACAACATTATTAGCGCGCAGATGGATTACGCGGGCGGCGTGAAGTTCGGCATTATGCTCACTGAGATGCACGGCACGCAGGAAGATACCCAGGCCGCAATCGCCTGGCTACAGGAACACCATGTAAAAGTAGAGGTACTGGGATATGTCTGAACCAATGATTTGGCTGCTGGTTCGCGGCGTATGGGAAACGCTGGCCATGACGTTTGTCTCCGGCTTCTTCGGTTTTGTTCTCGGCCTGCCGGTCGGCGTGCTGCTGTACGTCACCCGTCCGGGGCAAATTGTCGCTAATGCGAAGCTCTACCGCACGCTTTCGGCGGTGGTGAATATTTTCCGCTCGATTCCTTTTATTATCCTGCTGGTGTGGATGATCCCATTCACTCGCGTGATCGTTGGCACGTCGATTGGCCTGCAGGCGGCTATCGTTCCGCTGACGGTCGGCGCCGCGCCGTTCATCGCCCGTATGGTGGAAAACGCCCTGCTGGAGATCCCCACCGGCCTTATCGAAGCATCCCGCGCCATGGGCGCAACGCCGATGCAGATCGTGCGTAAGGTTCTGCTGCCGGAAGCGCTGCCGGGCCTGGTGAATGCGGCAACCATCACGCTCATTACGCTGGTCGGCTATTCCGCGATGGGCGGCGCCGTGGGTGCCGGTGGTCTCGGGCAGATTGGCTATCAGTACGGTTATATCGGCTACAATGCAACGGTAATGAATACCGTACTGGTGCTGCTGGTTATTCTGGTGTACTTAATCCAATTCTCAGGCGATCGTATCGTCCGGGCTGTGACTCACAAATAACATTACACAATACAGAATCTTACAGGAAGGAAATAACATGGCCTTTAATTTCAAAACCTTTGCGGCAGTCGGCGCGTTAATCGGTTCTCTGGCTCTGGTGGGTTGCGGTCAGGACGAAAAAGATCCTAACCATATTAAAGTAGGCGTTATCGTCGGTGCGGAGCAGCAGGTTGCGGAAGTCGCGCAGAAAGTAGCAAAAGAAAAATACGGCCTTGATGTCGAACTGGTGACATTCAACGACTACGTTCTGCCGAACGAAGCGCTGAGCAAAGGTGATATCGACGTTAACGCCTTCCAGCATAAACCGTATCTTGACCAGCAAATCAAAGATCGCGGCTACAAGCTGGTTTCCGTAGGTAACTCTTTTGTTTACCCGATTGCGGGTTATTCGAAAAAAATCAAATCGCTGGACGAACTGCAGCCGGGCTCTCAGGTTGCGATTCCTAACGATCCCACCAACCTTGGCCGCTCTCTGCTGCTGCTGCAACAGGTTGGCCTGATCAAACTGAAAGAAGGCGTTGGTCTGCTGCCAACCTCTCTGGATATTATTGAAAACCCGAAAAACCTGAAAATTGTTGAGCTGGAAGCCCCGCAGCTGCCGCGCTCTCTGGATGATGCGCAAATCGCTCTGGCGGTTATCAATACTACCTATGCCAGCCAGATTGGCTTAACGCCGGCAAAAGACGGTATTTTCGTGGAAGGTAAAGAGTCTCCGTACGTGAACCTGATTGTCGCTCGCGAAGACAACAAAGATGCGGAAAATGTTAAGAAATTTGTTCAGGCCTATCAGAGTGATGAAGTTTACGAAGCGGCTAACAAAATCTTTAACGGCGGTGCGGTGAAAGGCTGGTAATCTTTTCTCAGCGTAATATCATTCAGGACGGGCTTTATGCCCGTCTTGTCATTTATGCAAGCACCTGATTCAATAGCGCCCTGTTTTATTATTTATTGAGGAAATACTATGCGTGCTTTACCGGTCTGTTTGTTAGCACTCATGTTAAGCGGTTGTTCTATGCTAAGCAGATCTCCCGTCGAGCCTGTACAAAGCACCGTAACCCCGCCTGCCAAATCGGAACCGGCAAAACCGAAAGCGACGCGTCCGGCCCCGGTAAGAATCTATACCGATGCAACAGAATTGGTGGGTAAACCTTTCCGCGAACTCGGCGAAGTCACCGGTGAATCATGCCAGGCCTCGAATCAAGACTCTCCGCCCAATATCCCGACGGCGCGCAAGCGCATGCAGATTAACGCTGCAAAAATGAAAGCCAATGCCGTGCTGCTGCACCGCTGCGAAGTGACCAGCGGAACTCCGGGCTGCTACCGCCAGGCCGTCTGCCTTGGTTCAGCGCTTAACGTTACGGCGCAATGAGTGATTTTCAGTTTGCGCAGATAGGCGTTATTCGCTCGCCCTATAAAGAAAAATTTGCCGTCCCCCGCCAGCCTGGGCTGGTTAAAAACGGCGGCGGCGAATTACATCTTCTGCCCCCCTATAACCAGGCCGATGCCGTACGTGGCCTGGAAAACTTCAGCCATCTGTGGATCCTGTTTGTGTTTCATCAGACCATGGAAGGCGGCTGGCGCCCGACCGTGCGCCCTCCCCGCCTCGGCGGTAATGCGCGGATGGGCGTTTTCGCCACCCGTTCGACCTTTCGCCCTAATCCAATCGGTATGTCGCTGGTCGAGCTAAAAGGTATTCGCTGCCAGAAAGAACACGTCGTTCTGGAACTCGGTAGTCTGGACCTGGTGGATGGTACGCCGGTCGTGGACATCAAACCTTACCTGCCCTTTGCCGAAGCGCTGCCGGAAGCCAGCGCGAGCTACGCGCAGCAGGCACCGCAGGCGGAAGTGGCGGTGAGCTTCACGCCCGAAACAGAAGCCCGGCTTTTAGAACTGGAAAAGCGCTATCCCCGACTTAAGGTGTTTATTAGCGAAGTTCTGGCGCAAGATCCGCGCCCGGCATATCGTAAAGAAGAAGACCCGGGAAAGACCTACGCCGTCTGGCTGCTGGATTTTAACGTGCGCTGGCGGGTGATTTCGTCCGGTTTTGAAGTCTTTTCTCTCGAACCACGCTAATTTTATTTTCCTCTCTTTTGGCATCTTTGCCACACTGGTAAACTAAACCACTTTTTTGTGTCAGGCTGGCTCCCAGCCTGTATCGATCGTCCAAATGGAACCGTAACAACATGCGTACTAGCCAATACCTGCTCTCCACTCTGAAGGAGACACCTGCCGACGCCGAGGTTATCAGCCATCAGCTGATGCTGCGCGCCGGGATGATCCGCAAGCTGGCCTCCGGGTTATATACCTGGCTGCCGACCGGCGTGCGCGTCCTGAAAAAAGTCGAAAACATCGTGCGTGAAGAGATGAACAACGCCGGTGCAATCGAGGTGTTAATGCCGGTAGTTCAGCCCTCTGAGCTGTGGCAAGAGAGTGGTCGCTGGGAACAGTACGGCCCGGAACTGCTGCGTATTGCTGACCGTGGCGAACGTCCGTTCGTACTCGGCCCGACTCATGAAGAAGTGATCACCGACCTGATTCGTAACGAGCTGAGCTCTTACAAACAGCTGCCGCTGAACTTCTATCAGATTCAGACCAAATTCCGTGACGAAGTGCGCCCGCGTTTCGGCGTGATGCGTTCCCGTGAATTCCTGATGAAAGATGCTTACTCTTTCCATACCTCCCAGGAATCTCTGCAGGAAACCTACGACGCGATGTACGCCGCGTACAGCAAAATCTTCAGCCGTATGGGCCTGGATTTCCGTGCGGTACAGGCTGACACCGGTTCTATCGGCGGTAGCGCATCTCACGAATTCCAGGTGCTGGCGCAGAGCGGCGAAGATGACGTGATCTTCTCTGACTCTTCCGACTACGCGGCCAATATTGAGTTCGCCGAAGCCGTTGCGCCGAAAGAGCCGCGCGCGGCCGCCACTCAGGAAATGACGCTGGTCGATACGCCGAACGCCAAAACCATCGCCGAGCTGGTTGAGCAGTTCAATCTGCCGATTGAGAAAACGGTGAAAACCCTGCTGGTCAAAGCGGTAGAAGACAGCAAGTCTCCGCTGATTGCCCTGCTGGTTCGCGGCGATCATGAGCTGAACGAAGTGAAAGCGGAAAAACTGCCGCAGGTCGCCAGCCCGCTGACCTTCGCCACCGAAGAAGAGATCCGCGCGCTGGTGCAGGCGGGTCCTGGTTCTCTGGGCCCGGTTAATATGCCCATTCCGGTGATTATTGACCGTACCGTTGCCGCAATGAGCGATTTCGCCGCGGGCGCGAACATCGACGGGAAACACTACTTCGGCATCAACTGGGATCGCGACGTCGCCACCCCTGAAGTGGCTGATATCCGTAACGTCGTGGCGGGTGACCCGAGCCCGGACGGTAAAGGTACGCTGCTGATTAAACGCGGTATCGAAGTGGGCCACATCTTCCAGCTGGGTACCAAGTACTCTGAAGCGATGAAAGCCTCCGTACAGGGCGAAGATGGCCGTAACCAGATCCTGACGATGGGCTGCTACGGTATCGGTGTGACGCGCGTGGTGGCGG
Organism: Klebsiella sp. CN_Kp106; assembly: GCF_040064575.1. Taxonomy (NCBI): domain Bacteria; kingdom Pseudomonadati; phylum Pseudomonadota; class Gammaproteobacteria; order Enterobacterales; family Enterobacteriaceae; genus Klebsiella; species Klebsiella sp. CN_Kp106. The sequence continues at coordinate 6,856 of NZ_JBEAIG010000002.1, forward strand.
CCGCCATTGAGCAGAACTTTGACGATCGCGGGATTCTGTGGCCGGAAGCTATCGCCCCGTTCCAGGTTGCGATTCTGCCGATGAACATGCATAAATCCTACCGCGTGCAGGAGCTGGCCGAGAAGCTGTACGCAGAGCTGAGCGCGCTGGGTATCGACGTGCTGATGGACGACCGTAAAGAGCGTCCGGGCGTGATGTTCGCCGATATGGAGCTTATCGGTATTCCGCACACCATCGTGCTGGGCGACCGTAACCTCGACAACAACGATATCGAATATAAATATCGTCGCAGCGGCGAGAAGCAGCTGATTAAAACCGGCGATATCGTGAATTACCTGGTACAACAAATTAAAGGTTAACGCCAAAAGAGGCTCTGGTTTCAGAGCCTCTTTTTTACAAGGATTGTAATCATGGCTAAACAACGGGCAAATTATGTCCTGCTTTTTCCCGCATTGTTTTTACTTTCGGCCTGCACGGTAGACGTCAGCCGGTCCGCGCCTTCCGCTTCCGCTATTAAGCCACCATCGCAGCAATGGGCAGTTAAACTTCAGCGCCAGAGCTCGGTGGCTAATAACACGCTGACTGAAATTAACGCACAAGACCTGCTCCCCGGCGATCTCCTTTTCTCTTCCAGCATTGGCGTGACGTCCCTGGGGATTCGTGCTTTTAGCACATCGTCCGTTAGCCATGTTGCTATCTATATCGGTGATAACCAGGTTGCAGAAGCAACCGGCGCTGGGGTGCAGATTATTCCGCTCCAGCAAGCAATGCAGCACAGCGATAAGCTGTTTGCCCTAAGAGCGCCTGACCTCACGCCGCAACAGGCCGCAGGCATTAAAAATTTCGCCTATAAAAACAGAAACAGCGGCTATAACTATCGCGGCATCATTGAATTTGTGCCCTTTATGGTAACCAAACAGCTCTGCTCCCTGAATCCCTTTTCGAAAGATTTCCGCCAGCAGTGCGTGAATGGCCTGGCCAAAGCGCAGCTTAGCGATGCCGTTTCCGGGGACAAAAAAATGTGGTTTTGTTCTGAGTTTGTCAGCGATGCCTTCGCGAAGGCCGGACACCCGCTGACCCTGGCTCAACCGGGCTGGATTAGCCCATCAGACCTGCTTCATATGCGTGAGGGGGACGTGGCAAACTTTAAGCCCGAAACACAATTGCAGTATATCGGGCATCTTAAATTGGGAATTTATATCAAGACAAGCCGTCTCGTAGGACTCAATTAACTAACGAGAATTGCAGTCTTCTTTTTGATAAAACTTGCCTGGTGAATCCACCGCCAGAACTTTAACCGGCGCTCCCGAATCCGGATTCGCTTCCAGCGTAAAGTGCCCCTCGACCACCAGCAGCACCGGGCGAGTATCCGTTCCGCGCGCCGCGGCATAATCACGCTCGAGCTGCGCGTTATTCGCGACTGCCACTCGCTTGCCGGTTGCGCAATCGGTAAAGGTCGCGGCATCCGCCATATAGAAGTACATTCCGCGCATCGCCATTGGCGTGATGGGCAGGCTGGCTTTGACTGACTCAAGCGTATAGTTCAGCGTAGACTCGATGGGATTACCGTCGCGATCGAGCATTTCCAGCTTGTCGCCCTTCGCCCGATAGTAAGACTTCTCGCCTTTGCTGTCGGTCAGCACCAGCTTATCGGCCGTGCGCGCCCAGGTGCCATAGGAAGCAAAGGAGGAAGGCTCGCGACTGACGCCCTGATACCGCTCGTTCATCACCCAAGTGCCGTCTTTCTCAAGAAAGAGCGAAGTTTCGATGCCTTCGCAGTCGGCACACGGCAGCATGCCGCGCCAGCTCTGCTGCATCGGCTTTAGCTCTTCCATCGGCGCCGGTTGTAGCGTGTCCATCTCCGCGCGATGGTTACAGCCGAATAGGGCAAAAAGCGAGCATGCCGCCACGACTGAAAATACGATTTTCTTCACTGTAAATTCCTTATTATCCATTCCACCGGTTCGCCATGCCTTTAAGGACGAACTTTCCCACGCAGCGCCTTAACTGAGGATTTTTGCGCCTTTGAGGCAAGCCGGCGCTCTTTTGACGCTCTGGTCGGTCGCGTCTCCCGGCGGTGCTTCTGCACTGCGGTTAATTCTTGTATTAAGGCAACCAGACGCGCAATCGCCGCTTCGCGATTCATCTCCTGGCTGCGATATTCTTGAGCCTTAATGATAACCACACCCTCGGCAGAAATTAAGTGATGGCTGGAGGTAAGCAGACGTTCCTTATAATACTCAGGCAGGCTCGATGCCTTAATATCAAAGCGCAAATGGATAGCCGTCGATGCTTTATTGACATGCTGACCGCCCGCCCCCTGGGCACGTATCCCGGAAAGTGAGACCTCGTCATCCGCAATCGCCACGCTGCGGCTAATCGTAATCATGCGGATGTTTGCCAGGCCGTTAAATGAATTTCCAGATTATTCTTAGCGTCAGATAACCAGATAGCGCCATCCTGGATAGTCGCCTGTAGCGACATTGTCCGATCGGCAAAAGCACTGAGCTGCGCCAGCTGAGTATCATCTAAATACCATACGGTTAGCTTTGAAAACTGTGCCATTTTGCTTTTATTTTGCTGCCACCAGATTTCTGCCGCCCGGCTATTATAGGCAAACAGCGCCACCTCTTGCGCCCGCGAACAGGCTTTTTTAATCCGCCGTTCGTCCGGCAGCCCCAGTTCAATCCATAGATCAACGCCCAGATGATCGTTTAGCAGCCAGAGTTCAGCTTCATCATCGGAAGACAGACCGCGGGTAAACTGCAGACGCTCGTCGGCGTATTTCATCCACGCCAGCAGGCGCAGCATCATGCGCTCCTGGGTTTCTGACGGATGCTGGGCAAGCGTCAAACTGGCATCCAGAAACTGGTTGCGGTCCAGGTCGGCCACGTTCACCGTCGCTTTATAAATCGTCGCTTTCAGCGCCATGAGGAAACTCCTGATAAAAATGGCGTTCATTGTAGCGAAACTGGCGGCAAAAGGCTGTCAGCAATCGCAGGATCCCCTTTCATCCTGCTGATATTGCTTAAATGACTATGGTATAGTCACCTTGCTAAACAGAGTTTATCTTCGTAGGCTTAAACTTACATCCCACGGTTAAGTCAGAACGCTGACAGGAGGGCATGTGGACAAATATTGTGAGTTAATACGCAAGCGGTATGCGGAAATAGCCAGCGGGGACCTTGGGTATATCCCGGATGCGCTAGGTTGCGTGTTGAAAGTATTGAATGAGGTTGCGGCGGATCAGGCCCTTGCTGAGTCAGTCAGGGAAAAGGCCGCATATGCGGCGGCAAACTTACTGGTGAGCGATTATGTCAATGAATGATACTTATCAACCCATCAATTGCGATGATTATGACAACCTCGAACTTGCCTGTCAGCACCATCTGGTCCTGGCGCTGGAGCTCAAAGATGGCGAACAGCTGCAAGCGAAGGCCAACGATCTTATCTCGCGCAAAAATATCGAGTATCTCGTCGTGGAGCTCGCCGGTGATGTCCGCGAACTGCGCCTGGATAAAATCGCCAGCTTCAGCCATCCGGAAATCGGTACGGTAGTGGTCAGCGAGTCCTGAAGCAAAACGGGTGGCTCAGCCGCCCGTTTTCATCCACATCATCTGCACGCCTTCACCTTCCTGAACTTTCCCATCGACGGTAATAAACAGACCATCGGCTGCAGCGATAAGCGTTTCGCCGTAAAACAGCAGCGGCGTGGTATCGCGCCGCCAGGGCGCAACGTTGAGCTCCTGCCAGATTTTCTTCAGCTTGCGGCCGCCCTGGCGACCGACGATATGCAGATTACCGCTGGCGCGAAAACGAATAGTGACCGCTTCATCCTGGCGCGGGCCGCGTAACGGGCCGCCGGCCAGGAGCTTCAGTTCGCCAAGGCCGTCGGGTAACGGCAGCGGCCTGGCAATATCGCGCCACGCCAGCACCGTCTCGCTCTGTCCGGGGAGATATTTCACCCAGTGCAGCCGTTGCTGATAGCGACGAACGGCGAAGTGGCCAAGGCGCAGGCAGGGATACGCATCCTCGCGCGCCATCGCCACTTCACGCCAGATACGCTCCGGCATCTCGCGCGAAGGCATCGGCGCATTGAGCCCAGCCAGCCAGCGGCGCAGCAGCGCGGCCCGACGCGGCGCGCTCATGGCCGCCAACGGTTCGATAGTCAACGCGCCATCCTCCGCCACCAGCGTTGCCAGCTCCGCAGCGAGCATTTCATCCAGCAGCTGTTCCTGCTCGCCGCACAGGCTGGCGCTGCGCGCTACGGCCTCGGCGAAGTGCGGCCAGCGAGCGTTAAGCAGCGGAACAATTCGCAGGCGGAGAAAATTGCGATCGTAGGCGTCGTCCTGGTTACTTTCGTCTTCAATCCAGCTGAGCTGATGGGCTATCGCCCACCGGTGCAGGGAGTCGCGGCTTTCGTTAAGCAGCGGACGCAGCAGTTTCGTCCCGGCAAAATCGGACTCGCCGGCCATCGCCGAAAGCCCGGTTGGGCCGCTCCCCCGCTTAAGCGCCAACAGAAAGGTTTCACACTGGTCGTCAAGATGCTGTGCCGTCACCAGCACTTCGCCGGGTAATAGCGCCGAACGGAAAGCCTGATAGCGCGCCTGACGCGCGTGGGCCTCAATCCCCAGCCCCTCATCGGCGAGCGCCACCCGTTCAACCAAAAGCGGTACCTGCCACTGCTGGCATATTTGTCGGCAGTGCGCCACCCAATCGTCGGCGTTCGCGCTGAGGCCGTGGTGTATATGCATCGCCCGCAGCTGAACGGTAGGATCCTGTTCGCGCCAGCAAACCAGGCGATACAGGAGCACGCTCGAATCCAGCCCGCCGCTAAAGGCCACTAAAAAATGGCGGTGCGGCTGTAGCGTTTGCGCCATGTCTGGGATCATCATCATGAGAGTACTAACTGAGGAAAGCGTGTCCGGCACGTTACCCGGCAGAACACGCTCTGACAAGAATTACTGCTGATAAATCTCCAGCGGTAGCCCGTCCGGATCGTTAAAAAAGGTGAATCGTTTACCGGTGAAGGGGTCGATACGAACGCCTTCACAGGCCACGCCGTGGGCCTCAAGATGCGCAACGGCGGCATCGACATCATCAACGCTAAACGCCAGATGGCGCAGCCCGCAGGCTTCGGGGCGGCTCGGACGCGCAGGAGGAAACGGGAATGAAAAGAGTTCAATAACATATTCGCCATTTAGCGCCAGATCGCCCTTCCATGAATCGCGCTCCTGGCGATAGAACTCGCCCTGCAGGGTGAACCCCAGAATGTCGCAGTAGAAGGCTTTACTCTTCGCATAATCCGTCGCAATGATGGCGATATGGTGAACCCGTTTTAAACCCAGCATGGTACAACTCCTCCAGTTGAAGCCAACAAAGTTACTCGTTCAGTTCGTGAGTGCGCAAGCGCTTAGTCATTTTTTAAGACTCGAACCCAGTACACGCCGTCTTCATCGCGTTTCGCGCCGTGGATATCGGTTTCGAAACCCGGATAGTGGCGGCCGATGGAGCACAGCATAAGCAGGAAATTGAGCACCGCGCGGCTCTCTTCGGCGATCATCTCGCCGGGCATCAGCAGCGGCACGCCGGGCGGGTACGGTAGGATCATATTCGCTGAAATACGCCCGACCAGATTCTCCAGTTCAATGGTTTCCACTTCGCCTTTAATCTGCCGCTGCCAGGCCTGATGCGGCGTCATTTTCATCTCCGGCAGGACGTCGAAAGCGCTAAGCATCAGCTGCGAGAGCTGGTGCTGGCGAATCAGACGATGAATACCCTGAGCCAGATCCTGAATACGCATGTTGCGGTAAAAATCCGGATCTTCGGCGTACAGATCCGGCAGCATGTTTTTCACCCGTAAATTGAGATCGTAAGCGCGTTTGAACTCGGTCAATCCGCGCAGCAGCCCCATCGCCCGGGTTTTATCTATACCGATACTGAACAGGAACAGCAGGTTGTACGGCCCGGTTTTTTCTACCACCACGCCGCGCTCATCAAGGAACTTCGCCACCAGCGCGGCCGGAATGCCTTCGCTATCCATGTTGCCCTGCTCGTCCATACCGGGCGTCAGAATGGTGACTTTCACCGGATCGAGGAACATATGGTCGTCATCGGCGTCCTGAAAGCCATGCCACCTTTCTCCGGGTGAAACCGGCCAGCACTGCGCTTCCCCCACCTCTTCCGGCTGCCAGATATCAAAAAACCAGCCGTCAGACTCTTCGCGCAACCGCTGCACCTCTTTACGAAAATCCAGCGCCCGCTCAATCGAACGCTGAATCAGTCGTCTGCCGGAGTTGCCGCGCAGCATGGCGGCAGCCGTCTCAATGGAGGCAACGATCGGGTAGCTCGGGGAGGTCGAGGTGTGCATCATAAAGGCTTCATTGAAGGTATCCTCATCATAGCTGCCTTTAATATGAATCAGCGAAGCCTGCGATAGCGCGGCCAGCATTTTATGCGTCGACTGCGTTTCAAAGATCACTTTCCCCGCAATGCGATCGCCGCTCATCCCGCTTTTACCCTGATAGATCGGATGAAAATGGGTATAGGGCACCCAGGCGGAATCAAAGTGGATTGACGGTACGTCGAGGGTCTCTTTGATCCAGGTGGTGTTATACAGCAGTCCGTCATAGGTGGAGTTGGTGATCACCGCATGCACAGGCCACCCGGTGCCGCCTGTCGCATTAACCTTTTGCTGAATACTGTCGCGGGTAAATTCGCGCTTGGGTATGCCGCCGAGGATCCCTAGCGCATTGCGCGTCGGCTTTAGCCACAGCGGCACCACGTCGCTCATCATCAGTAAATGAGCCAACGATTTATGGCAGTTGCGATCGATAAGCAGGGTGCTGCCCGCCGGAGCAGAATACATACCGACAATCTTATTCGACGTCGAGGTTCCGTTGGTCACCATATAGCTCTGTTCGGCGCCGAATGCGCGGGCAATATACTCTTCCGCCTCCAGATGCGGACCGCTATGATCGAGCAGCGATCCCAGCTCCGTCACGGAAATAGAGACGTCGGCCTTTAGGGTATTCCCGCCAAAGAAATCATAAAACAGACAGCCCACCGGACTTTTTTGATATGCCGAGCCGCCCATATGCCCGGGGGTACAGAAAGTATATTTCCCCTCCTGCACATAGTTGAACAAGGCTTTGGTAAACGGCGGGGTTATGTTGTCGAGGTATTCGCGGGTGTATTGACCGATGCGGGTAGCGATCTCTTCCGCCAGCCCCAGCGCGTATTCAAAGAACCATAGCGTCATGCGCAGGTCCTGGCTGCTGACGTCCATCGTCGAATGGGCGTTGATAAATGCGTACAGCGGTAGATATTCATTTAAGCAATTAATATCGCTGCACAGATCAACGCTGTATTCATCCCAGTCAAAAATAACCCCGCAGATCCGCGGATTATGCTCGATAAATTGCAAAAGATCGGCGCTATTTTGCGGCCAGATGGTCTGGAAACCTTGCCGTTGCAGGGCGGCTTCCAGTTCTTTGATCGGTTCGTCTTTATAATAGACGCCGTGGGGACCCATGATCGCAATGATATTCACGCTTTCCTCCTGAATTTACCTAAGGAAAGCATCATATCACCCCGCCAGCGCTAAGCACTGGCGGATTTATCTCTATTACAGCGCTTTCCACGCATCGCCCCAGGCAATGCCTGCGCCGGGCTCATAGTAGGTCGGCGCCACGTTGCACCACGCCCCTTCAGGTAGCGGTTTACACTGATACAGCGCGCCGTGGTTATTAACGATATCGCCCGCTTTCCAGGTCTGGGTACTGCTCCAGGAAGGATAGCTGATGGTGTCGCTGTCTTTGCCATCGGTCGTTTCATCCGCAGCAGCAGCTTTAGCCTTCACGTTCAGGGTGTACGTTGCCGTGCTGGATAAGGTCCCGTCGCTTACCGTCAGGCTCACCACATATTGCGCATCGCGATCTTTTTCCGGAGCGGTAAAGGTGATAACGGCTTTATCCTGTCCGCTGATAGTCTGACCGTCCTGCGACATCCAGGTATAGGTGAGCTTATCGCCATTCGCATCGGTAGAGCCCTCCGCGCTCAGGGAAACCCTGGCGCCCGCTTCGATAGCGCCAATCGGACCGGCGATACGCGCAACCGGCGCCACGTTAGTTTCCTGCGCAGGCGTGGTATCGTCAGGCGTCGCCGGGGTAGTATCCTCGGCCTGGCCGGTATCGTCGATGATATTGACGTTGAAGTGGCTCTGGACGCACTTCGCATAGTCACCTTGTTTAAAGGCGCTATACGGCGTCTGGTAGCCCACCAGCTGGCAGGCGTTAGTCTTGCCGTCAGCGGTGTCCGGGCTCCATCCCCAATCCTCTTCCCAGTAAATCGGTAACGCGCCCGCGCCGCCTTCATCGAACTGCTTCATATTCTTACAGCCGAGAACTTCATCATCAGCAATCGGCACTTTCAGGTAGTTTGCGAACTCTTTGTAGTAGGCAATACGGTTCAGAGACTGCGCGTTCTCTTCCGCCCCGCCGCACTCGACGCCGCCGTTGATAATTTGAATGGTGACCCCAAAGCCTTCAACCAGGCCATTCGCTTTATCATGATCGTTTGGTACCCAGGTTCCGTCGATGACGTGCAGCATAGAGGGCTTCGGCGGCTGCGGGTAAACGAAGAAGAACACCGCGCTCGCCAGGTTCATCCAGGTATCCGCCACCCGCTCCGGTTTATCCAGCAGAGGACGAACGTCGCCATCGTACATGGCATCGGAGAACGGGCCGTAGTTGTAGTTATAGGAGAGCTGTTTTGCGCCGCGGCCAAAGTAGCTCAGGTAGTCGCCGTCTTTATCTTTACCGCAGGGCCAGGTCTGCCCCTGCCAGATATCCGGGTTACACTCCCCGTTGTAGCCGCCTTTCTGACCTTCAACCCAGCCCACTTCACGGAGATAAACCAGCGCCTGGCGCCACTCGGGAATATCGCGCCAGCTTTCGTGGCCGCCGGTTTCCTGAGCAAAGTGGGCAAACATGGTTGCCAGAGATTTACGGCATATGGCATCGCTATCGCGTCCGTCGGTATAGGTCCCGCAAACCGCAGGGAATTTACCAATAGCTTTCAGAAAGTTAGAGTAGGTATATTCTGCCGCGCGCATCGGGAACAGATATTCCCAATCCTTTTCGGACAGAATGCTTTCCACGCGCTTCACGTTTGCCGGGTTAGTCGCCAGACCCGGCTCGATTTTTTCAACTTCGCTGTTCGGCAGCGTTTGAATCGATGATTTTACCGATGTCATGAGCGGAAAGTCGGTTAAGGCTTTTTCTTTCGCGGCCAGGTCACTCGCCTTGATGGTTGTCGCTTCCGTTGCGCCAAGCAACGGTGTGGCCTGTGCGGCCCCCAGGCTTAACATGATCCCTGCGGCCACGGCGCTTAATGCGACGGTTTTGTGCAATGCCATAGTATTTCTCCTTTATCCTTGTTAACGGCCTGCCGGGTCGCAATCCCTGGCAGTTGCTGCAGTTTCAGGAGAGATCGGCATCATCGGCTAATCACAATTGCTCTTATTCATCTCATCTCGTCTCAGTAAACAACACATAAAAAAAGGGCCGGAAAATCCGGCCCTTAGGGATAAAAAATGAGTCAGATAATCAGGCGTAGCCGTAGCTCATCAGACGCTGATAGCGACGGTTCAGCAGCTCTTCTTCACTCAGAACATCGAGGTCAGCCAGATCGGCCAGCAGCTGCGCTTTCAGAGAGGCGGCCATGACTTCCGGATTACGATGCGCGCCGCCCAGCGGCTCAGGAATGATGGAGTCAATCAGCTTCAGCTCTTTCAGACGCGGGGCAACAATCCCCATCGCTTCGGCGGCCAGCGGCGCTTTATCGGCGCTTTTCCACAAAATGGAGGCACAGCCTTCCGGGGAGATAACGGAATAGGTGCTGTACTGCAGCATATTCACTTTATCGCCCACGCCGATTGCCAGCGCGCCGCCGGAACCACCTTCACCGATAACGGTGCAGATAACCGGGACGCTCAGACGCGACATTTCACGCAGGTTGCGGGCAATCGCTTCAGACTGGCCGCGCTCTTCCGCACCGACGCCCGGGTAGGCGCCCGGGGTGTCGATGAAGGTGATGATCGGCATTTTAAAGCGTTCGGCCATTTCCATCAGGCGCAGTGCCTTACGATAGCCTTCCGGCGCCGGCATACCGAAGTTGCGGCGAATTTTCTCTTTGGTTTCGCGCCCTTTCTGGTGGCCGATAATCATTACCGGACGCCCGTCCAGACGCGCAATCCCGCCGACGATAGCTTTATCGTCAGCATAGGCACGGTCACCGGCCAGTTCGTCGAATTCGTCGAAAGCCAGGCGGACATAATCCAGGGTGTACGGGCGACGTGGATGGCGCGCCAGTTGCGCAACCTGCCATGCACCAAGATCGGCGAAGATCTTGCGCGTCAGCTCTACGCTCTTTTCACGCAGGCGATGCACTTCTTCATCGATATTAATATCCAGTTTCTCATCCTGGCGGCTAACCGCAGTCAGAGAATCGATTTTCGCTTCCAGCTCTGCAATCGGCTGTTCAAAATCAAGGAAATTCAGACTCATAGTATTCCTGTATTAGTCAAACTCCAGTTCCACCTGCTCCGAGCCGATAAGGCCACGCAGATCGTTAAGTAAACGATCGCTCGGAGAGACGCGCCATGTTGCGCCAAAACGCAACCGCGCGCGTGCATCCGCCCTCTGATAATAGAGGTGTACTGGAATAGTTCCCGAACGGTGGGGTTCCAGAGACTGACGGAGTCGGTTTAAAAGCTGGTCATCAATTTGCCTGTCCGTCAGCGAGATAGCAAGCCCGCGAGCATATTTTTCCCGGGCTTCGTCAATGTCCATGACTTCACGAGCGGTCATTTTAAGCCCCCCGCTGAAGTCATCAAAGCTGACCTGTCCGCTGACGATAAGTATGCGGTCTTTTTCCAGCAGCTGCTGGTATTTATCCAGGGCGTCGGTGAACAACATCACCTCCAGACGCCCGGAACGGTCATCCAGCGTGCAGATGCCGATACGATTGCCGCGCTTGGTGACCATGACCCGCGCGGCAATAACGAGCCCGGCCGCCGTGGTCACTTTACCACGATCGGTCGGATGCATGTCTTTGAGTCGTACGCCGCCTACGTAGCGCTCGATCTCTTTCAAGTACTGGTTAATCGGATGCCCGGTCAGGTACAGCCCCAGGGTCTCCCTTTCGCCATCCAGCACGACCTGTTCCGGCCACGGCTGGCAGCTGGCGTAGGACTGTTCAATTTGCTCAGGCTCTTCCGCCAGTACGCCGAACATGTCCGCCTGACCGATAGCTTCGGCTTTGGCATGCTGATCGGCGGCTTTTAGCGCATCGCCCAGTGAATTCATTAACGCCGCGCGATGCGGCCCGAGGCGGTCGAAGGCCCCGGACATAATCAGTTTTTCCAGCACCCGGCGGTTGAGCTTTTTAATATCCGTACGCGCGCAGAGATCGAACAGCTCGCGGAAATAGCCGCCCTGATTACGGGCTTCAATGATCGCTTCTATCGGACCTTCGCCGACGCCTTTGATGGCGCCGATACCATAAACGATTTCGCCATCGTCGTTAACGTGAAAATGGTACAGGCCGGAGTTAATATCCGGCGGCAGGATTTTCAGCCCCATCCGCCAGCACTCATCCACCAGGCCGACGACCTTCTCGGTGTTATCCATATCCGCGGTCATTACCGCCGCCATAAATTCAGCCGGATAGTGCGCCTTCAGCCACAGCGTCTGATAGGACACTAAAGCATAAGCGGCAGAGTGCGATTTGTTAAATCCATAACCGGCGAACTTCTCTACCAGGTCAAAGATTTTAATCGCCAGTTCGCCGTCAACGCCGCGCTTTCTCGCCCCTTCTTCAAAGGTGCCGCGCTGCTTGGCCATCTCTTCCGGCTTTTTCTTACCCATCGCACGACGCAGCATATCCGCGCCGCCGAGGGTATAGCCGGAAAGCTCCTGGGCAATCTGCATGACCTGTTCCTGGTACAGGATAATGCCATAGGTTGGCTCCAGTACCGGTTTCAGGCATTCGTGCTGCCACTGTACGTCCGGATACGATATCTCTTCGCGACCGTGCTTACGGTCGATAAAGTTATCCACCATTCCCGACTGCAGCGGCCCCGGTCGGAACAGGGCCACCAGAGCGATCATATCTTCAAAGCAGTCAGGCTGCAGACGCTTGATCAGATCCTTCATACCGCGCGATTCAAGCTGGAAGACGGCGGTGGTTTCCGAACGCTGCAGCATGTCGAAGCTTTTTTTATCATCCAGCGGGATAGCGGCAATATCCAGCGGCCCCTCGCCGTTCTTCTCGCGTCGGGCGTTGATCATCTCCAGCGCCCAGTTAATGATGGTGAGCGTACGCAGACCGAGGAAGTCGAACTTCACCAGCCCGGCATATTCAACGTCGTTCTTATCAAACTGGGTAACCGGATGCTGGCCCGCTTCATCGCAGTACAGCGGGGCAAAATCGGTTATTTTGGTGGGCGCAATCACCACCCCGCCCGCATGTTTACCGGCATTACGGGTGACCCCTTCGAGCTTACGCGCCATGTCGATCAGCGCTTTAACCTCTTCGTCCGCCTCGTAAATCTCCGGCAGCTGCGGCTCGGCTTCAAACGCTTTCGCCAGCGTCATACCCGGATCCGGCGGTACCAGCTTAGAAATGCGGTCCACAAAGCCGTACGGGTGGCCCAGCACGCGGCCAACGTCGCGGATAACCGCTTTCGCCGCCATGGTGCCGAAGGTAATAATCTGCGAGACCGCATCGCGACCGTACATGTCCGCGACGTGTTCAATCACCTGGTCGCGCTTCTCCATACAGAAGTCAACGTCGAAGTCGGGCATGGAGACACGTTCCGGGTTAAGGAAACGTTCGAACAGCAGGTCGAACTCCAGCGGATCGAGGTCGGTAATTTTCAGCGCATAGGCCACCAGCGATCCGGCGCCGGAACCACGTCCCGGCCCTACCGGCACGCCGTTATCCTTCGACCACTGGATAAACTCCATAACGATCAGGAAGTAGCCCGGGAACCCCATCTGGTTAATCACCTGCAGCTCAATATCCAGGCGTTCATCATATTCGGGACGGCGTTTAGCCCGCTCATCCGGATCGGGGAACAGGAATTCCAGACGCTCTTCCAGACCCTCTTTGGATTTCTTAACCAGATAATCTTCGGTGGTCATATCCCCCGTCGGGAACTGCGGCAGGAAGTACTCGCCAAGGCGCACGGTCACGTTACAGCGTTTGGCGATCTCCACGGTGTTTTGCAGCGCTTCGGGAATATCGGAAAAGAGCTCGCACATCTCCTCTTCGCTGCGCATATACTGCTGCGGCGAGTAGTTGCGCGGACGCTTGGGATCGTCGAGGGTAAAGCCGTCGTGGATAGCCACGCGGATTTCATGGGCGTCGAAGTCGCCCGGCTCAAGGAAGCGAACATCGTTGGTCGCCACCACCGGTAGGCCGCGGGTTTCCGCCAGTTCTACCGCCGCATGCAGGTAGGGCTCTTCATCCTGACGGCCGGTGCGAATGAGCTCAAGGAAGTAGCAATCAGGGAAATGTTGTTCATAAAAATCAACGCACTGATCCACCAGCGCCATGTTTCCGCGCAGCAGGCTACGACCCACGTCGCCCATACGCCCGCCGGAGAGCAAAATCAGCCCTTCTTTTAATTCGATCAGCCAGTCGCGATCGATAATCGGGCCTGCCGCGCCATAGCCGCGCTGATAGGCTTTGGAGATCAGCAGCGTCAGGTTTTGATAGCCAGCGTTGTTCGCCGCCAGTACCGTCAGCTGGCTCAGTTCATCGCCAAGCAGATCGCTCTGAACGTGGAAATCGGCCCCGACGATGGGTTTAATTCCGGCACCGTGCCCTGCTCCGTAGAACTTCACCAGCCCGCAAAGGTTGGTAAAATCAGTGATCGCCAGCGCAGGCATGCCGAGCGCGGCCGCCTTTTTTACCAACGGTCCGGTTTTCGCCAGACCATCGATCATGGAATAGTCGCTGTGCACCCGCAGGTGTACGAAACGTGGTTCAGCCATCTTCAGATTCCGCGTTACTTAATTGCTTGCGTGTCGGTTCAGGACGCCAGGCCCAGCGCGCGTTTCACCGGGCCAAAGCTGCGCCGGTATTGCTCGATTACGCCATGTTCCAGCAGCTTTTGCAGATGAAAAGCGGTGGGATAACCTTTATGTTGCGCAAAGCCGTACTGCGGGAACTCCCGGTCCAGTACGGCCATTTCAGCATCGCGCGTCACTTTAGCCAGAATAGACGCGGCGCTGATTTCCGCCACTCGGCTGTCGCCTTTGACGACCGCCAGTGACGGCATCGGCAGCGGCGGACAGCGGTTACCATCAATAAGAACAAACTCAGGGGAAACGCGCAAACCGGCAACGGCGCGCTGCATGGCCAGCATGGTCGCGTGCAAAATATTCAGCTCATCGATTTCATGCGGCTCAGCGCGACCGAGGCTCCAGCACAGCGCTTTTTCTTTGATCTCGTCAAATAACGCAAGGCGGCGTTTTTCGCTTAGCTTTTTTGAGTCGTTAAGACCGACGATCGGCTTTGCCGGATCGAGAATAACCGCGGCGGTCACCACTGCGCCAACCAGCGGGCCGCGTCCGACTTCATCGACTCCCGCAACCAGATGGGTATGCGGATATACGAATTCCATCATTTTGCTAACTCCAGTACGGCATCCGCCGCCTGCTCATCAGCGTTGCAGCGGATCTGCTGATGCAGCGCGCGGAAGGTTTCATGCATATCGTGGCTGGTTTTTCCGTCGGCCAGCAGCGGCTTCAGCGCCTCGGCCAGCGCCTGCGGCTGGCATTCATCCTGCAGCAGTTCTTTAACCAGTTCGCGCCCGGCCAGTAAATTCGGCAACGACACATAGTCGGTCTTCACCAGCCGTTTCGCCAGCCAGAAGGTAAACGGCTTCATCCGATAGCCGACAACCATCGGACACTTAGCCAGCATACACTCCAGCGCAGCCGTGCCGGAGGCCAGCAGCGCGGCATCGCTGGCGATCATCGCGTCGCGCGCCCGGCCGTCGAGCAGGTGGACGGCAAGATCCGGCGCCGTTTCCGCTTTGATGCGCTCGAACTGTTCCCGCCGCTTCGCGTTGACCAGCGGGACAACCACTTCCAGGTCGGGATAATGGTCTCGCAGGAGCTGCGCCGTTTTCAGAAAATCAGCGCTGAGCATCTCAACTTCCGCCCCGCGGCTTCCCGGCAGCAGCGCCAGGCAATGCACGTTACGATCGATCCCCAGACGGTCGCGCGCCGCGCCTTTGTCCGGGTCCAGCGGCATCGCATCCGCCATCGTGTGGCCGATAAACCGACAGGGAACGTTGAATTTGTCATAAAACGCTTTTTCGAAAGGCAGAAATGCCAGTACCAGATCGGTGGATCTGCCAATTTTGAAAACGCGTTTTTGCCGCCATGCCCACACCGAGGGGCTGACGTAATGGATGGTTTTGATACCCTGCTTCTTCAGATTACCTTCGAGGGTGATATTGAAGTCAGGCGCATCAATGCCGACGAATACGTCTGGCTTAAGCTCGGTCAATCGACGGGTGAGATCGGCGCGAATATGCAGCAGACGGCGCAGGCGACCCAGCACTTCCACAATGCCCATCACCGCCAGCTCTTCCATCTCATACCAGGCTTCGCAGCCTTCCGCCTGCATCAACGGCCCGGCAACGCCGACAAAGCGGGCATCAGGTATGCGGGCTTTGAGCGCGCGGATAAGACCGGCACCAAGAATATCGCCGGAGGTTTCTCCGGCGACCAGGGCAATCGTCAGGGGACGCAATTCAGCCATTAACGAATCAGGCCGCGCGTGGAGCGGGCAAAAAAGTCGGTAAAGGTCTGCACTTCGGGATACTGCGCCGCCAGCTCGGCAATTTCAGCTTTCGCTTCGTCCAGCGTTTTACCGCTGCGGTACAGCAGCTTATACGCGTTACGAATCGCAGTGATCGCCTCACGGCTGAAGCCGCGGCGTTTCAGCCCTTCGATGTTGACGCCAAACGGCGTCGCGTGGTTGCCCTGCGCAATCACGAACGGCGGAACGTCCTGCGCTACGCCGGAGCAGCCGCCCACCATCACGTGTGCGCCAATAATGCAGAACTGATGCACGGCGGTCATGCCGCCGATGATAACAAAATCATCCAGCGAAACGTGGCCCGCAAGGGTCGCGTTATTGGCCAGAATACAGCGGTCGCCCAGCGTACAATCGTGCGCCACGTGGGCGTTGATCATCAGCAGGTTATCGCTGCCCACCTTCGTTAATCCACCGCCCTGTACTGTGCCACGATGAATGGTGACGCTTTCGCGGATGCGGTTGCGATCGCCAATTTCCACGCGGGTCGGTTCGCCAGCATATTTCAGGTCCTGGTTAACTTCGCCGATGGAAGCGAACTGATAGATCTCGTTATCGCGGCCAATTTTGGTATGGCCGTTGATGACAACGTGAGATTTCAGTACGGTACCTTCGCCGATTTCGACGTTAGCACCAACAATACAAAACGGGCCAACGTGGACGTTAGCGCCAATAACGGCGCCTTCTTCTACAATGGCGGAAGGATGAATAAAGGCGGTTTTATCAATCACGTATCAGGCCTCCCGGCTACGGGCACACATCATCGTTGCTTCGCAAACCACTTTTCCGTCAACGGTTGCAACGCCTTTAAAGCGAGTCAGACCGCGGCGGGTTTTTTCAAAAGTGACTTCCATAATCATCTGATCGCCAGGCACGACCGGACGTTTGAAACGCGCTTCGTCAATCCCGGCAAAATAATACAGCTCGCCCGGTTCCAGTTTTCCAACGCTTTTGAATGCCAGAATGCCGGTGGCCTGGGCCATAGCTTCGAGAATCAATACGCCCGGTAAAATCGGCTTACCAGGGAAATGCCCCTGGAAAAACGGCTCATTTACAGAAACATTTTTAACTGCGCGTAGAAAACGACCTTCTTCAAAATCCAGCACGCGATCGACCAGCAGGAACGGGTATCGGTGAGGCAGAAGTTCCAGAATCTCTTCAATGTGCAGAGTATGAGTGTCAGTAGTCAAAATACTCTTCCTGTCTAAATATCCTAAAAGGCAATAATAACACGGCCTGCGGCAATCTCATGAATGCAACAGGCCGAAAATTTAATGTGGCTGGACGCAGCACTAATCTTGTTGATTAACCTTGCGCTCAATGGCTTTGAGGCGCTTGCTCATATCATCAATATTCAGTACCAGCGCAGCGGTCTTACGCCAGACCTTATTCGGCTGCAGCGGGATACCTGAAGAGTAAACCCCTGGCTCGGTGATAGGACGCATAACCATTCCCATCCCCGTAACGGTGACTTTATCGCAGATTTCCATATGGCCGTTGATCACGCTGGCTCCGCCAATCATGCAGTAGCGGCCGATCTTCAGGCTGCCCGCCATGATGACGCCGCCAGCAACCGCGGTGTTGTCGCCAATCACCACGTTGTGCGCAATTTGACACTGGTTATCAATAATCACGCCGTTACCGATGACGGTGTCGTCCAGCGCACCACGGTCGATGGTCGTACAGGCGCCAATCTCCACGCGATCGCCAATAATTACGCGACCCAGCTGTGGGATCTTAACCCAGTTGCCGCGATCGTTCGCGTAGCCGAAGCCATCTGCGCCAATCACCGTGCTGGACTGGATCAGGCAATTCTCGCCGATCTCAATGTCGTGGTAAACGGTGACGTTGGCCCATAAACGCGAGCCGGCACCTATTTTCGTATTTTTCCCAACGAAGCAGCCCGCGCCGATAACCACGTTATCACCGAGGATGACGCCCGATTCAATCACGGCGTTTGGGCCAATCGCCACGTGGGTACCCAGCTTCGCCGTCGCATCGATGACCGCGCTGGGCGCGATATCCTGCGCCGGCTGCGGCGTGGTATCAAGAATTTGAGCCATGCGCGCGTAGGTCAGGTAGGGATTACGCACTACCAGCGCGGCGCTATGAGCAAAAGGTAAATCATCCTGCGTCATCACGACGGCAGATGCCTGGCAAGCGGCCAGGTGTTCACGGTACTTAGGATTTACCATGAAAGTAATATCGCCCGCTTGTGCGGACTGCATGGACGCAACGCCGGTGATGACGATATCGCCATCACCGTGTAATTCTGCATCCAACTGCTGGGCTAAATCAGCCAGTCGAATTGAAGGCATTACTTATTTAACCTGTTTCAGCACATCAGCGGTGATGTCTTTTACATCGCTGCTGTTGTATGCAACGGCATTAGAGTCAACAACCAGATCGATGCTCTGATCTTTAGCCACGCTCTGCACGGCGCTCTGAATACGAGTCACCAGCTTGCCGCGCTCTTCGTTAGAACGACGTGCACGATCCTGTTCGAAAGACTGCGCTTTCTGGGAGAAAGTCTGGCGCTGAGCCATCACGTCTTTTTCCAGTTTGGTACGGTCAGAGCCCGCTTTCATGGACTGCAGACGCTGCATTTTAGACTGCAGGTCGCCTTCCATACGCTGCAGCTCGCTCGCGCGGCCTTTAAACTCGTTTTCCAGCGTGTTAGAAACGCCTGTTTTCTGGGCAACCTGTTGGAAGAGGCTGTTCATGTTAACCATTGCAATTTTATCTGCCGCCTGAGCGGAAGTTACCATTGCTAAACCCAGACCTGCAGCTAATAACCACTTTTTCACAATTAACTCCTTACCATCCCATGAGTACCCAGGGGTACCGTTATTTGCGTGGCCAGGCGATAACCTCGGTTATCGCCAATAGTCAGCGCTATACTGCAACTGCACTTACATTCCATTGTAGCCAATACCATTACCAGGTTTTACCGATGTTAAACTGGAACTGTTCGGCTTTGTCTCCATCGTACTTTTTAAACGGCTGAGCGTAGGAGAATACCAACGGACCTAACGGCGACATCCACTGTACTGCGATACCCGCAGACATACGGATATTGCTTGGATCGCTGTAGTCCGGGTAACCACCATATGCGGCTGAATCCCAGTGAGTATCCCACACGGTACCCATATCCCAGAAGACGGAAGTACGGACCGAGTTCGCATATTTATCGCTAATAAACGGCGTCGGGGTGATCAGCTCAAGGCTGGCAACCGCCATGGCGTTACCGCCCACCGCATCATCAGACTTACACGGTGCGGACTCGCTGCTCTTACATTCGTTATCGTAGCTGCTGTCGTCGTCATGACGGCTGCTGGCCGGGAAATAAACCGCTTTCGGACCGATAGTATTGGACTGGAAGCCACGCACGGTGCTTGAACCACCGGCATAGAAGTTCTCATAGAACGGCATCTCTTTACCGCCCAGACCATCGCCATAACCAAAGCGGGTACGACCCAACATCACCCATTTATGATCGTCATCGATCGGTACATAGGTCGCGGTATCGAGCGTCGCTTTGTAGTATTCGTTATCCGATCCCGGAATCGTCACTTTACCGTTCAGGTTGACGCGTGAGCCTTCGGTCGGGAAGAAGCCACGGTCGAGCTTGTTATACGTCCAGCCGTAGTTGAAGGTGAAGTCGTCAGCGCTGAACGAGTTTCTGTCGTTGGTGTTGTCCGGATACTGCCCCATCGAATTCAGATAACGCCACATGGATACCTGAGGCTGCATGTTGGACAGCTTGTTATGCACATAGCCCAGGCCCGCGCGCAGCGTATTGTATTCGTTAACCGGGAAGCCCAGCGTGATGTCTGTACCATAGCTTTTGTTGGTATAGTCAGACAGGTCCGCATCGTTAGCGTCGAAGTCGTTATAGAAAACACGACCGCCGAGGCTGACGCCATCCACGGTAAAGTACGGGTTCGTCACCGACAGTTCAGTATAGGTCTGATAGTCGTTTTTGGTGCCGTTAATCCCAACGGAATAGCCGGTACCGAGCCAGTTATCCTGCTGAACGCCGGCCTGGAAGCTGACGCCGCTTTCCGTACCGTAACCAACGCCGAAGTTAAAGCTACCGGTGTTACGCTCTTTAACCTTATAGACCACGTCAACCTGATCCGGGCTGCCCGGAACGCGCTGCGTATCGGTATCAACCGTTTCAAAGTAGCCTAAACGGTTCAGACGATCTTTACCCTGATCGACCAGGTCGCTGCCTAGCCAGGCGCCTTCCATCTGACGCATTTCGCGACGCAGAACGGCATCTTTCGAGGTATCGTTGCCTTCGAAGCGAATTTTACGCACGTAGTAGCGGTTACCCGCATCGACGTTCACGTGCAGCTTCACGGTCTTATCGCTATCGCTGATTTCCGGCTGGGACTGAACGCGCGGATAGGCATAGCCGTAGCGACCGAGGAGTTTCTTAATGTCATTCTCCATTTTGGTCACTTTGGTGCCGTTATACAGCTCGCCCGGCTCCACTTTGGTCAGCGCTTCGATTTCTGCCGAATGCCCCGCCAGATCACCCGTCACCTGCACACCAGAAAGCTTGTACTGATCGCCTTCGGTAATGTTGATGGTGATGTAGATACCTTTTTTGTCCGGCGTCAGGCTAACCTGCGTGGAGTCAATGTTGAAACGAGCATAGCCGCGATCCAGATAGTAGCTGCGCAGCGTTTCAAGATCTCCCGCCAGCTTCTGTTTCTGATATTTACGATCGCCCACCACGTTCCACCACGGCACTTCATCGCGCAGCTGGAAGGTAGAAATGAGTTCATCGGTGCTGAATGCGTGGTTGCCAACGATATTAATCTGCTGGATTTTCGCCGAGACGCCTTCCTGGAATACCAGCTTCAGGTCGACACGGTTACGCGGCAGCGGCGTCACGACAGCTTTAACGCTGGCGCTGTACTTACCGACGCTGTAGTAGAAATCCTCCAGCCCCTTTTCGATATCAGCCAGCGTGGTGCGATCGAGGGATTCCCCTACGCGCACGCCGGATGCCTCAAGGTTTTGCTTGAGCATGTCATCTTTCACCGACTTGTTACCGGAGAAAGTGATGCTGGCAATCGTTGGACGCTCTTTCACCTGCACCAGCAGGGTATCACCATCGCGCAGTACGCGGACGTCCTCAAAGTTGCCGGTGGCGAACAGAGCACGGATGGTGTTACTGATATCATCATCGGTTACGGTATCGCCAGGACGCACTGGCATACTGAGGAGGGCCGCACCAACAGCGACTCGCTGAAGGCCTTCGAAATGAATGTCCTTCACCACGAACCCGTCAGCACCGTATACGGTTGCGCTGCTAAACAGCAGCGACGCTATGAGCAACTTTTTCATCGCCATCGTTATTATGCGTTCTTCCTAACAAACTCTCTTACAACCGAGAGAAATCATTGAAAAGTGCAAGCCCCATTAACAGCACCAGCAATATTGAGCCAATGCGATAACTAAAGTCTTGAACTCGCTCGGATACCGGCCCGCCTTTCAGCTTTTCAATCGCCAAAAACAGCAGATGTCCCCCGTCGAGAACGGGAAGCGGGAACAGGTTGATTATGCCGAGGTTCACGCTGATCAGCGCAAGGAACATCAGATAGTAAATCAACCCAAATTCCGCTGACATCCCAGCCCCCTGGGCGATAGAAATCGGCCCGCTGAGGTTGTTCAGTTTGACATCACCGGTTATCAATTTGCCCAGCATTCGGACCGTTAACGACATCAGCTGCCAGGTTTTATCCGTGGCTTCAGCGATGGCGGCAAACGGCCCGTACTGACGCACTGTCTTATATTCATCAGGCAGCGGGATGACCTTAGGTACGACCCCTGCAAACCCCTCCGCTTTGCCTTTGGTAGACTTCGTATCCGGCGTCAAGGTCACCGACAGGGGGCTACCCTGCCGCTCGATGTCCAGAACTAATGCCCTACCCGGATTATCACGCACCAGATTAACAAACGTCATCCACTGCGTTAACGGTTGACCATCGACTTTAACGATCCTGTCGCCCGCTTGCAAACCCGCCTTCTGCGCCGCCGAGTCAGATTGTACTTCAGCCAGGACGGTATCAATCTGCGCGCTGCGAGGCTGAATGCCCAACGAGGCAACCGGATCTTGTTTATCCGGCTCAAACGCCCAGTGCTGCAGATCGAGGATTTTATCCTGACGTTGATTGGTCCCGAAAGGGGCGACCGTAACTATTGTTTGCCGATCGCCTATCTTCGCCACCAGCGCCATACGTACTGCATCCCAATCAGGCGTTTCGATGCCATCTATCGCTTTAAGTTCCGTTCCTTTTGCAATTTGTGCTTGCGCGGCGATCGAGTTGGGCGTTATGTCGCCAACGACCGGACGCACGCCTGGCACGCCGATAATAAACACCAGCCAGTAGGCAAAAATGGCAAAAAGGAAGTTCGCGATTGGCCCCGCGGCAATAACGGCGGCGCGCTGGCCAACGGTTTTGTTGTTAAACGCGGAGTGACGCATCTCTGGGGCCACGGGCTCAACGCGTTCGTCAAGCATTTTGACATAACCGCCCAGCGGAATAAGGGCGATAATAAATTCCGTTCCTTGCTTGTCAAAACGGCGCCACAGCGCTTTGCCAAAGCCGATTGAGAAACGCTCAACGCGGATACCGCAGCGGCGAGCAACCCAGAAATGGCCAAACTCATGGACGGTGATCAACACGCCCAGCGCAATAATAAAAGCAGCCAAATTCCAGAGAACGCTCAGCATAAAACCTTCCGTCAAATCGTCCTGAAAACCAACAAGAGTAGGCAAGCAAACACGGGCACCGCGGCCGTCAGGCTATCGATACGATCGAGGATACCGCCGTGTCCGGGAATCAGATTTCCGCTATCTTTAATGCCAGCTTCGCGTTTAAACATGCTTTCGGTCAGGTCGCCGAGTACCGAAGCCAGGGCCGCGACAATAGAACACACCAGCAGCACCATCGGCGTGACATTCAGATGGGCCCACCAGCCGTAAGCCCAGGAGATAACCGCTGCCGTTAACAGACCGCCGAAAAAACCCTGCCAGGTTTTACCCGGAGAAACCTTCGGCGCCAGCTTATGCTTACCGAACATTTTTCCGAACATGTAAGCGCCGGAATCCGCGCCCCAGACCAGAATCATTACGTACAGCAACCACAGCGCACCGCTATAATGGTCATCGGTATAATGCCAGGCCCGAAGCGCCAGCATGCCCCAAAAAAACGGCACGATGGTCAGGACGCCAAAAATCAGACGGAGCGTTTTTGAATTGCGCCAGAAAGCCGCTGAAGCAGGGTAAGTGAGCACTAAAAGCAGCGCGACGACCCACCAGCCTAATGATGCCCATAGCGCGCCTTCAACCAGCGGTTGATGAACGTCATAATGGTATTCCGGCATCAGGAATAGCATCAGCGCCAGCAGCAGACCGCAAAGCACTGACAGCCAGACTCTCTGGGTAGTTGAAGTGAAACCGCTAAATTGCCCCCACTCCCACGCGGCGAGCATACAGACGACTAGCGTAACGATGGCAAAACCCGCGGGCGGCAGTAAAAAAAGCGCCGCAATAACAACGGGTATTAAGACGAAAGCAGAAATCAGGCGATACTTCAGCAAAAGTGACCCCCATCAGGCATTGTTGCCGCCCGGCTCAGTGCCGCCGAAGCGACGCTCTCGATTAACAAAGGCATGGAGTGCACCTTCAAAGTCCTGTTCAGCGAAATCGGGCCAAAGAACATCCGTAAAGTAAAGTTCGGCATAGGCAATTTGCCAAATCAAAAAATTACTAATGCGATGCTCTCCCCCGGTCCTAATAACTAAATCTACGGGAGCCAGTTCATGCATGCAGACCTGCTGGCTCAGCATCTCTTCTGTGATTTGCTCGGGCTGAAGCACCCCGTCTTGCACCTGTTTGGCCAGATGACGAACGCCCTGTACGATATCCCAGCGACCGCCGTAGTTCGCCGCAATATTCAGGGTCAAACCGGTGTTGTTCTCAGTCAGCGCCTCCGCTTTGCGAATACGCTCCTGGAGACGCGCATTGAAGCGCGTGGTCTCGCCGATAATACGCAGACGCACATTATGCCGGTGCAGACTTTTCACTTCGCTATCCAGCGCCCAGACAAACAGCTCCATCAGCGCGCTGACTTCCTGCGCCGGGCGATTCCAGTTTTCACTGCTGAACGCGTATAACGTCAACGCTTCAATACCATTATTCGCCGCGAAAGAGACGGCGCGACGAACAGATTTAGCGCCGGCTTTATGGCCAAAGGCGCGGATCTTTCCTTGCCGTTTTGCCCAACGCCCGTTGCCATCCATAATAATGGCCACATGACGACAGCCATGCGCAGGCAACATTTCGCTGACAGTTTGATTAGCAGACAACATAACGCGTTTTAAGTCCATAATAAGGATTAGCTAAGCTACTAAACACGGGCCACCGGTCAGCGCTGGATACGCATTTTTATCCGGTGCCGGAGCTACGGCCAATCGCAGAGAACAACCAAAAGCTTTACGCAAAAAAGCCGTGTCTTGCCACGGCCACCGTAATCTTTCACACCAAAATGCAACGATCGGATGGCGCAGACTATATCACTGAAGCACAGCGCCCACAAATATCACAACGCGTATCAGAATTTGCGCCACGCCGTCAGGAGCTGGCCTGCGCTTACCCGGGCCATCGCATCAATAGCCAGCACTTCATCAATACTTTGCGGCTCATTTAACGCCTGTTGATCCAGCACCGCCTGATTTATCGCCGCAATATCGGTAAAGCGAATATCCCCGTTCAGAAACGCCGCGACCGAAACTTCATTTGCCGCATTCAGCGCCGTGGTCGCCGCCTGGCCGACATCAAAAGCCTCCATGGCCAGCTTCAGACAGGGGTAACGGCCGTAATCCGGCGCCGAGAAGCTCAGAGTGCTCAACTGACAGAAATCCAGCGGTTTCACGCCAGAATTAAGGCGTTTTGGCCAGCCCATCGTGTGGGCAATCGGCGTACGCATATCCGGCTCGCCGAGCTGCGCCAGGACGCTGCCATCCTGATAACGTACCATCGAGTGAATCACCGATTGCGGATGGATCAGGACTTCCATCTGCTGCGCCGAGGCGTTGAACAGCCAGCGGGCTTCGATATACTCCAGCCCTTTGTTCATCATGGTGGCCGAATCGACAGATATTTTGCGCCCCATCGACCAGTTTGGATGCTTGCATGCCCGATCGGGGGTCATCGCCGCCAGTTCAGAAATCGCCGTTTCCCGGAAGGGACCGCCGGAGCCGGTGAGCAGAATCGACGCCACGCCGTTCTGGGTTAAATCAGCGTATCCCAGATTATGTTGAATTGTTTCCGGCATACTCTGAAAAATCGCATTATGCTCGCTATCAACCGGCAACAATCGTGCGCCGTACTGCTGCACGGCATCCATAAACAGACGGCCGCAGGTCACCAGCGACTCTTTGTTCGCCAGCAGCACCGTTTTACCCGCACGAATGGCTGAGAGCGTCGGCACCAGGCCTGCTGCGCCGACAATCGCCGCCATCACCTGCTCAACCTCGTCGAGCGCCGCCACTTCTGCCGCCGCCTGCTGGCCGCTCATGACTTCCGTTCGGCTGCCCTGCTCGCGCAGTTGCGCACGCAGCAGCTCCGCGCTGTGCGCATCGTCCATTACCGCGTAACGAGGGGAGAATTCCAGACATTGTTCAACCATACGGTCGACATTTTTCCCGGCGACCAGCGCGGTGATAGAAAAGCTATCAGGATTATGGCGCACCACATCCAGCGTGCTGCAGCCGATAGAACCGGTCGAACCAAGAATGGTTAATTGCTTCATGAGGCGTCCAGAATAATGAAGACAGGATAAAAAGCAAAACGCCGCCAGCAAACCCTTATGCATCAATTATCGGTTGACAGAGCGGAGGCGCAAGGCCTTTGACATGGCGCCAAAGGCTACAAGGCCAGCCGTCTAAACGCAATCCCGAAAATTGAGCGTACGGTCTCCTGTACGGCGTTTCAGATTTTACGCAGGCCGATCGTCAGACCTGCGTGTCGGCAGAGAATCAGAACTGCATCAGTTCCGCTTCTTTATCCGCCAGCGCCGCATCAACTTTCTTGATAGCAGCATCAGTCATTTTCTGCACATCTTCCTGAGAGCGGCGATCGTCATCTTCGCTGATCTCTTTCTCTTTCAGCAGCGCTTTGACTTTGTCGTTGGCATCGCGACGAACGTTACGTACGGCAACGCGCGCCTGTTCAGCTTCGCCACGCACGATTTTGGTCAGATCTTTACGACGCTCTTCGGTCAGCGGCGGCAGCGGAACGCGGATATCGCTGCCCGCAGAGCTTGGGTTCAGACCGAGGTCGGAAGCCATAATCGCTTTTTCAACGGCCGGGCTCATGGAACGATCGAAGACGTTGATCTTCAGCGTGCGGGAGTCTTCTACCGTTACGCTAGCCAGCTGACGCAGCGGAGTCGGCGTGCCGTAGTATTCCACGATAATGCCATCCAGCAGGCTGGGAGAAGCACGACCCGTGCGTATTTTGCTGATTTGGGTTTTGAACGCTTCAACGCATTTGTCCATGCGTACTTCAGCATCTTTTCTGATATCGCTAATCACGTTACGAATCCTTGAAAACTTGTCTCAGACAGACCAGACGGTCGCCCACTGCAAAAGTGAGCTAAGTATAGTCATGTTTATGCTCAGCGTCTTTCAGGCTGCGGGTCAGCCGCAGCATTCCGTCCACAGAGCATGTTGAAAACCATCGGGTCAAAAACCCGAAAAAGTAAGGCCGAATATTACCCGTATTTGACGCTAACGGGAATTACTCAGTAATTAATGTGCCTTCTTTTTCACCCATCACCACGCGGCGCAGCGCGCCAGGCTTATTCATATTGAATACGCGAATCGGCAGTTTGTGGTCACGCGCCAGGGTAAAGGCCGCAAGATCCATCACTTTCAGCTCTTTATCCAGTACTTCGCTGTAGGTCAGCTGATCGTACATCGTTGCGGAAGGATCTTTGGCCGGGTCAGCGGTAAATACACCGTCGACTTTGGTGGCTTTCAGTACCACATCGGCTTCAATTTCAATGCCGCGCAGGCAGGCAGCGGAATCGGTGGTAAAGAATGGGTTGCCGGTACCCGCGGAAAGAATCACCACGCGGTTGTTACGCAGCAGGCTGATAGCTTCCGCCCAGCTGTAGTTATCGCACACGCCATTCAGCGGAATCGCTGACATCAGGCGGGCGTTCACATAGGCGCGATGAAGTGCATCACGCATTGCAAGGCCGTTCATGACCGTTGCCAGCATGCCCATGTGGTCGCCCACAACGCGGTTCATACCCGCTTTCGCCAGACCAGCACCACGGAAAAGGTTACCGCCACCAATCACTACGCCAACCTGAATACCCAGCTCAACCAGTTCTTTGATTTCCTGAGCCATGCGGTCAAGTATGCTCGCATCAATACCGAAGCCTTCTGAACCTTGCAGAGCTTCGCCACTTAACTTAAGCAGAATACGTTTGTAGACGGGTTTTGCATTGGTAGCCATGTTTCTTTCCTGAGACTGTCAACGAATGAGATGAATTAATTCTGGCGACATTGTACGTCGCTTTTCAGCGTGCCCACTATAGCGGTTGGCTGAATTTACACATTAGGCGCAAAAAGAAGCCGCCCTCAGGCGGCTCCTTTTGAAAATTAAGACTGCTTGGACATCGCAGCAACTTCTGCTGCAAAGTCAGTCTCAACTTTCTCAATGCCTTCGCCCACTTCAAAGCGGATGAAGCCAGTCACGTCAGCGTTGTGCTCTTTCAGCAGCTGAGCAACGGATTTGCTCGGGTCCATAACGAACGGCTGACCGGTCAGAGAAACTTCGCCGGTGAATTTCTTCATGCGGCCTTCAACCATTTTCTCTGCGATTTCTTTCGGCTTGCCAGACTGCATGGCGATGTCCAGCTGAACCTGGTACTCTTTTTCGACCACTTCAGCGGAAACGTCTTCCGGCTTAACGAATTCAGGCTTGCTTGCAGCGATGTGCATAGCCAGCTGTTTAACCAGCTCTTCGCTCGCGCCTTTAGCGGCAACCAGAACACCGATACGCGCGCCGTGCTGGTAAGAGCCCAGAACTTCGCCTTCCAGGGAAGAAACGCGACGGATGTTGATGTTCTCACCGATTTTAGCAACCAGCGCAACGCGTTCTTCTTCGAACTGTGCTTTCAGAACTTCAACGTCGGTGATTTTGCCTGCAACAGCTGCATCCAGAACTTTGTTAGCAAATGCCTGGAAGCCACCATCTTTAGCCACGAAGTCAGTCTGGCAGTTAACTTCCAGAATGATGCCGTAGGTGCCATCGATTTTAGTGATGATCACGCCGTCAGCGGCAACGTTGCCCGCTTTTTTCGCTGCTTTAATAGCACCGGATTTACGCATGTTTTCGATTGCCAGCTCGATGTCGCCGTTCGCTTCAGTCAGCGCTTTTTTGCAATCCATCATGCCTGCGCCAGTACGCTCGCGCAGCTCTTTTACCAGGGATGCGGTAATTTCAGCCATTCTTTATTCCTCGGGAGATGTGATCGGCCCGGTTCCAGGAACCAGACAGATTTGAAAGTGAAAAAGGGGCCGCTAAGAGGCCCCTATTTATACACGGTACTAAATAAGGGTATGCCTTATTATTCAGCTTCTACGAAGCTTTCTTCCGCCTGAGAAGCCAGATCCTGAGAACGGCCTTCACGAACGGTAGCAGCAACAGCGCTCAGGTACAGGCTAACTGCACGGATTGCGTCGTCGTTACCCGGGATAACGAAGTCAACGCCGTCCGGATCGGAGTTAGTATCAACGATAGCAAATACCGGAATACCCAGGTTGTTTGCTTCTTTGATTGCGATGTGCTCGTGGTCAGCGTCGATAACGAACAGCGCGTCCGGCAGGCCGCCCATGTCTTTGATACCGCCCAGGCTGTTTTCCAGCTTGTCCAGCTCACGAGTGCGCATCAGCGCTTCTTTCTTGGTCAGCTTGTCGAAAGTACCGTCCTGGGACTGAGTTTCCAGGTCTTTCAGACGTTTGATAGACTGACGAACGGTTTTCCAGTTAGTCAGCATACCGCCCAGCCAGCGATGGTTCACGAAGAACTGGTCGCAGCTGTTAGCAGCGTCTTTTACCGCTTCGCTTGCAGCGCGCTTAGTACCAACGAAAAGGATTTTGCCTTTGCGAGAAGAGATCTTGTTCAGTTCAGCCAGAGCTTCGTTGAACATCGGTACAGTTTTCTCAAGGTTGATGATGTGAACTTTGTTACGCGCGCCGAAGATGAAAGGCTTCATTTTCGGGTTCCAGTAACGGGTCTGGTGACCAAAGTGAACACCAGCCTTGAGCATGTCGCGCATGGAAACAGTTGCCATGTTTAAAACCTCTATAGATAAAAGTTGGGGTTATGCCTCCACGTATCCCATATTACCGACCCCAAAGGGCACCCCGGAATATGTGCCGATACGTGTGTGTTGTTACACAAAGTGAGATTTGTCGCTTCAGTCCATCTTGTGTATCTGAGAATGGAACAGAAGTCCGGCGCGCTTTATACCACAAAACAGGACCAGACACCAACTGTTGTTGACGTCGCGTGCTGCTAATGATTCTCAATTTGGCAGCAGGACGCCCGGACTGTTAACATTGTTCAGACATAATCTATTATTGTCGAAAAAATCGACACTGCTGGACACAATCCATGGCTATTTCTATCAAGACATCTGAAGACATCGAAAAAATGCGCGTTGCCGGCCGCCTGGCCGCTGAAGTGCTGGAAATGATCGAACCCTACGTAAAACCGGGCGTCAGCACCGGCGAACTGGATCGCATCTGCAACGATTATATCGTTAACGAACAAAAAGCCGTATCCGCCTGCCTGGGCTACCACGGCTTCCCGAAATCCGTCTGCATCTCTATTAATGAAGTGGTGTGCCACGGGATCCCGGACGACGGCAAGCTGCTGAAAGATGGCGATATCGTCAACATTGACGTCACCGTCATTAAAGATGATTTCCACGGTGACACCTCGAAGATGTTTATCGTCGGTAAACCGACCATTCTGGGCGAGCGCCTGTGCCGCATTACCCAGGAAAGCCTCTATCTGGCCCTGAAAATGGTCAAACCGGGCGTTAATCTGCGCGCTATCGGCGCGGCTATCCAGAAATACGTCGAAGCCGAAGGTTTCTCCGTCGTGCGCGAGTACTGCGGCCACGGTATCGGCCGCGGTTTTCATGAAGAACCGCAGGTGCTGCATTACGACTCTCCGGAAACCAACGTGGTGCTCAAACCCGGCATGACCTTTACCATTGAACCGATGGTCAACGCGGGTAAAAAAGAGATCCGCAGTATGAAAGACGGCTGGACGGTAAAAACCAAAGACCGGAGCTTGTCTGCGCAGTATGAGCATACTATTGTGGTGACAGACAGCGGCTGCGAAATACTGACGTTACGCAAGGATGACACCATCCCGGCGATAATCTCGCACAACGAATGATGAAAAGCCGGCGCCAGCCGGCTTTTTTATGACGGGCACCCTATGGGCCGCCGCAAGCGACGTTAAAAATCGCTCCCGGCGATTTTTTATGACGGGCGTCCTGCCCGTTACCCTATGGGCCGCCGCAAGCGACGTTAAAAATCGCTCCCGGCGATTTTTTATGGGCGATAGTTTTTTATTATGGTGGCGCGATGAGCAACTCTTTATCTGATACTGTCTCCCCTGCCCTGGCCGACCAGCCGGCGAATCCGGGCTGCTGGCCGCAGAGCGACTTCAACTGCGCGGCTATCAAGGCGCACATCGACGCTTTTCAGCGCTGGCTGGGCGAAGCGTTTGACCACGGCATCGCCGCAGAGAGATTGATTGAGGCGCGCACCGAATTTATCGATCAACTGCTTCAGCGGCTATGGGTCGAGTACGGGTTCGGGTCGATGAACGACATCGCGCTGGTCGCCGTCGGCGGTTACGGCCGCGGCGAACTGCACCCGCTTTCCGATATCGACCTGCTTATCCTGAGCCGTAAAAAGCTGCCCGATGAGCAGGCGCAGAAGGTCGGCGAGCTGCTGACGCTGCTGTGGGATATCAAGCTGGAAGTCGGCCACAGCGTGCGCACCCTCGAAGAGTGCCTGCTGGAGGGGCTGTCGGACCTCAGCGTCGCCACTAACCTGATTGAATCGCGTCTGCTTATTGGCGACGTCGCGCTGTTCCTTGAACTGCAAAAACATATATTCAGCGACGGCTTCTGGCCATCGGAAAAGTTCTTTGCGGCAAAAGTCGAAGAGCAGAATGTACGCCATCAGCGCTATCACGGGACCAGCTATAACCTCGAGCCGGACGTGAAAAGCAGCCCCGGCGGCCTGCGCGATATTCACACCCTGCAGTGGATCGCGCGCCGCCATTTCGGCGCCACCTCGCTTGATGAAATGGTCGGCTTCGGTTTCCTGACCGAAGCCGAGCGCAACGAGCTTAACGAATGCCTGCATCAGCTGTGGCGCATTCGCTTTGCGCTGCATCTGGAGCTCAACCGCTACGATAATCGTCTGCTGTTCGACAGGCAGTTCAGCGTCGCCCGTCGCCTGCGTTACGAAGGCGAAAGCAACCAGCCGATCGAGCATATGATGAAGGATTTCTTTCGCGTCACCCGCCGGGTGAGCGAGCTGAACCAAATGCTGATCCAGCTGTTCGAAGAGGCGATTCTGGCGCTCACCGAAGATGAGAAGCCGCGGCCGATTGACGATGATTTTCAGCTGCGCGGCACGCTAATCGATCTGCGCGATGACACGCTGTTCATCCGCGAACCGCAGGCGATTCTGCGCATGTTCTTTATGATGGTGCGCAACAGCAGCATTACCGGCATCTACTCCACCACGCTTCGCCACCTGCGCCACGCTCGCCGTCATCTGACGCAGCCGCTTTGCTATATTCCGGAAGCGCGGACCCTGTTCCTCAGCATGCTGCGCCATCAGGGCGCGGTCAGCCGGGGGCTGCTGCCGATGCACCGCCATAGCGTGCTGTGGGCCTATATGCCGCAATGGTCGCATATTGTCGGTCAGATGCAATTTGACCTGTTTCACGCCTATACCGTTGATGAACACACGATCCGCGTGCTGCTTAAGCTTGAGAGCTTCGCCAAAGAAGAGACCCGCAGCCGCCATCCGCTGTGCGTTGAACTGTGGCCGCGCCTGACGCATCCGGAGCTGATCCTTATCGCCGCCCTCTTCCACGATATCGCGAAAGGACGCGGCGGCGACCATTCGATTCTCGGCGCGCAGGACGTGCTGAAATTCGCCGAGCTTCACGGTCTTAACTCGCGCGAAACCCAGCTGGTGGCGTGGCTGGTGCGTCATCATCTGCTGATGTCGGTCACCGCCCAGCGTCGCGATATTCAGGATCCGGAAGTGATCAAGCAGTTTGCCGAAGAGGTGCAAACGGAGAACCGTCTGCACTACCTGGTTTGCCTGACCGTCGCCGATATCTGCGCCACCAACGAAAACCTGTGGAACAGCTGGAAGCAGAGCCTGCTGCGCGAGCTCTATTTCGCCACCGAAAAACAGCTGCGCCGGGGGATGCAAAACACGCCGGATATGCGCGAGCGGGTGCGTCACCACCAGCTACAGGCGCTGGCGCTGCTGCGGATGGAAAATATCAATGAGCAGGCGCTGCACCAAATCTGGAACCGCTGCCGCGCCAACTACTTTGTGCGCCATACGCCAAACCAGCTCGCCTGGCACGCGCGTAATCTGCTGCAGCACGATCTCAGCAAACCGATGATCCTGCTCAGTTCCCACGCCTCGCGCGGGGGCACCGAGATCTTCATCTGGAGTCCGGATCGTCCTTACCTCTTCGCCGCCGTTTGCGGCGAGCTGGATCGACGTAATCTTAGCGTTCACGATGCGCAGATCTTCACCACCCGCGACGGCATGGCGATGGATACCTTTATTGTTCTTGAGCCGGACGGCAGCCCGCTTTCCGCCGACAGGCACGAAATGATCCGCGTGGGCCTGGAACAGACCATCAGCCAGCGCAGCTGGCAGCCGCCGGCGCCCCGTCGTCAGGCGGCGAAGCTGAGGCATTTTTCCGTGCCGACGGAGGTGAATTTCCTGCCGACGCATACCGACCGGAAATCCTTTCTTGAGCTGATTGCTCTCGACCAGCCGGGTCTGTTAGCGCGCGTCGGCCAGGTGTTTGCCGACCTCGGAATTTCGCTCCACGGCGCGCGAATTACGACAATTGGTGAGCGAGTAGAAGATTTATTTATAATCGCCACCGCAGACCGGCGCGCCCTTAATAATGAGCTACAGCAAGAAGTGCAACAACGGTTGACAGAGGCCCTCAATCCAAACGATAAAGGGTAACGTATTTTTTTAAGTAAATGGAAAGAGTAAACAATGCAGCAATTACAGAACGTTATTGAGTCCGCTTTTGAGCGTCGCGCCGACATCACGCCGGCAAACGTGGATACCGTAACCCGCGAAGCGGTTAACCAGGTGATTTCTCTGCTTGATTCCGGCGCGCTGCGTGTCGCTGAAAAAGTTGACGGCCAGTGGGTCACCCATCAGTGGCTGAAGAAAGCGGTTCTGCTCTCTTTCCGTATTAACGATAACCAGGTTATCGATGGTGCGGAAAGCCGCTACTTCGATAAAGTCCCAATGAAGTTCGCGGATTATGATGAAGCGCGTTTCCAGAAAGAAGGTTTCCGCGTCGTTCCGCCGGCGGCCGTTCGTCAGGGGGCGTATATCGCTCGCAACACGGTTCTGATGCCGTCCTATGTGAACATCGGCGCCTACGTTGACGAAGGTTCGATGGTTGATACCTGGGCGACCGTGGGTTCCTGCGCGCAGATCGGCAAAAACGTCCACCTGTCCGGCGGCGTCGGCATCGGTGGCGTACTGGAGCCGCTGCAGGCGAACCCGACCATTATCGAAGATAACTGCTTTATCGGCGCGCGTTCGGAAGTCGTTGAAGGCGTCATCGTCGAAGAGGGTTCCGTTATCTCCATGGGCGTCTACCTCGGCCAGAGCACCAAAATCTACGACCGCGAAACCGGTGAAGTGTTCTACGGCCGCGTTCCGGCGGGATCCGTCGTCGTCTCCGGCAACCTGCCGTCAAAAGATGGCAAGTACAGCTTGTACTGCGCGGTTATCGTCAAAAAAGTCGATGCCAAAACCCGCGGCAAGGTTGGAATCAACGAACTTCTGCGTACCATCGACTAAGCAGCATGAAAAGCGGGAGGCATCCCGCTTTTTTTATATATTGAGCTGGCGAAGATGGATTTTTTCGTTAATTATTCAAAGATTACGATGATATCAAAGGTACCGTTATGTACGATAATCTGAAAAGTCTTGGTATTACCAATCCTGATGAAATCGATCGCTATAGCCTGCGGCAGGAAGCCAACAACGACATTCTGAAAATCTACTTTCAGAAGGATAAAGGCGAGTTCTTCGCCAAGAGCGTCAAGTTCAAATATCCGCGTCAGCGCAAAACCGTTGTCGCCGACGGCGTGGGCCAGGGATATAAAGAAGTCCAGGAGATTAGCCCTAATCTACGCTATATCATCGACGAGCTGGATCAAATCTGTCAGCGCGATCGCACCGAAATCGATCTGAAACGTAAGATCCTCGACGATCTGCGTCACCTCGAAAGCGTGGTGACGAATAAGATCAGCGAAATCGAATCCGATCTGGAAAAACTGACCCGCAATAAGTAAGCCTGATACGGGCCAGATGCTGGCCCTGTTTCTCTCTGCCTCATCCTCTTTTTTCTCACTTACCCCCACCGGCAGCATCAGCGAATATCAGCTATTCCTCTCTGATATCATTTCATCTCATATCCCTATCTACATGAATGACATAATAAAATAAGTCGCTGTATGTTCAATTTCCACCTGAAAGGAGATCATACGATGACACAGGAAATTGAACAAAAATTTTATACCCTACAATCTGCGCCCTGGCTGGATAAGACCGGTTTTGAAAAAGGACGGCAGCACGATCGCCAGCCGCTGGGCTTTATTCTGCCCGCCAATACGCCGCTGCACATTCGCCAACCGGATATCAGCAACGGCAACTCGATTCTGCGCCTGCTTTGCAATGATACCGCGCTAGAAAGCACCAGCACGATCGCCACCGGCTGGAAAACGGTCAGCGCCACGGTCGACACCGTTCCTTTTGTCGATACGCTGTTTACCGACCAGTCCAGCGAATTCACCGTCATCTACCAGCAACCTGCGGCAACTAAACCGCTGCCGTGCTGGAAAGCAGGACAATCTGAGGATGAATTTTTCCTCAGCTGGGAGAAAAATCAATCCGCACTCGCGCTGCTTGATTTAGATGTGATTAACCTGCTGCTGCCCTACGCCGACCGCGATAATGCGATGAAAGCGGGCTTATCCTCGCTACACGCTTATTACACCCACCTTTTCAAATGCTATAACGACTGGGCTGGGCTAAGCGATCGCCCGGATGCGCCGTGGAACCAGGATGTCGCCAACCGCTACTTTGTGCGGGCAGATAAACACGGCGTCGGCGCAGCCTATTATCACCCCTGGTGGTGCGCACATACATCATCAACGTTAGGTGAAGGCTGGCTGGATAACGTTGCGACGCAGTGGGTTATTCTTCATGAAATTGCGCACGGGTATCAGGGCAAATTTATGCAGGACACCACTCTGCCCGTCAATGAGATGTGGAACAATATTTACGCCGCTTTCTATCAGCAGCTTACCCTGAGCCAGGATAATCATCTCTATGTGGATGGCTGGCTCTATAACTATGGTCAGCAGGCCGTACAGGAACTCCAGCTGATGACCTATATAAAAGACCAAACGCCGGTCGCCAGCTGGGGCCTGCGTCCGCGCCTGCAGTTCCTGATGCTGATGTTGCTAAAAGCAGGAACCAAAGCCTTCAGCGCCTTTAACCAGAACTATCGTGAACTGGCCAACGGCGATAGCTTCCGGCCGTCCGATTATCAGCTTATCGATATGTTGGCTACCGCCATTGCCGCCGCCGCAGGGTATGATGTCACGCCGTTTATCGAGCTATGCGGCTTAACGCTGGAAATTACCACTAAGGGAGATATCGCCGCGCTGGCGGCAAAACCGCTCTATCCGCTATATCTTTTCCTTCCGCAAAGCGAATGGGATAGCGCGCGGCGGCAGCTGGGGCTGGACTCCTTCGTCTGGCTGGTGGATAACAGCGAACTGGTGGCATTAGGCAAAACGGGGACGCTATCCCTGACGTTCAATATCGACCAGCTGGAACAAATTTACGGGCGAACGCTGACGATTAAAGATAATTGTGGCACGCATTATTCACTGGTTGTTAATGATGACACGTTGATCCTGAATGATATTCCAGTCGGCGTTTACCAGATCGATCCTCCGAAAGGCCGTTCACAAAAATATCGTCCGGATATCAGCTATCTCGTCGTAAAAGAAGGGGCGAATGCGGCTACCATCAACTACACCCGACAACGCGATACCCGCGGGCGTAACGTGACAATGAGCTTTTTAGGTATTGGCGACACGCCGTTTGCATATCTGGATATCGATTTCGAAAATCAGCAGCTTACGCTGAATATTACCAGCGCCACGCCGCACAACAACTACCCTGACGCGCTCTATGCCGGCGTATGCGTACTTTCCGCCAGCGGCGAAAAAGTCTTTGAGCGCAATATGAACGGCACAAACTGCGCCACCGGTAAGGTGATTATTCCCTTCGGCCCTCACTATCACTTGTATATTACTCACGTCGAGCCGGGACGTCTAAAAGCCTCCCCGGAGTATTTACCGCTGATCGCGGGCGAGAAATGCCAGCTGATGCGTATTGATGAGAGTGGGCTTTACAACTTTATCCTCGATAATAATCCGGCGGAAGATTTACTGGCTATTTTCGAGCATGACGCTCAGGCGATGCGTAACCAGCCTTCGCTATTAGCGCAGGAAGAGAGCGTATGTAAAAACGATCTCTGGCTGATGCTCTCCCATATTGAAGAGCCCCAGCGCAGCAGGCTGCTTAAAGAGTATGCCGATGTTCTGCCTCAGGATAATAGTGAACCGGGCGAGTTGACGGGCAAGAGCGTGACCCTCAATCTCAGAGGACAGGGCAACAAAGATTTTTGCCAGATCGTTATCGATAATCAACAGCACGCCATGACGGTCACCACCCGTACCGGCGCGCCGCACCCGTATTATGTCTCCCATACCTACGCCAGCATTACGGTAACCGGGGCGGACGAAACGGTGGTTTATCACCGCAGCTATGCCGGAGCGACCAACAACCTGGCAAACAGCGAAACTATCGCCCTCGCTGAAAACATGATCATTGAGGTTTTCCATGATGAGCCATTCCGCTCCAGCGCCAGCAATGATACGACGCATCGCGCCATTACGCTGAAGCAGCACAACCGCTGGCGGGTAGTGAAGGATGGGCTGGAGGCCTGTTCGCTGGTGCCAGACCCGGAGGATAAAGAAACTACGGATGCTGAGGACGAGGCTACAGAGCTGTATGGCGATCTCTTCTGCTGGCAGCTACTTGGCAATGATAATATTCGTTTTGCGACGATGGAGATGGATATTGGCCGCGGCGCGCTCACCTTTACCGCCAGCCCCGTGGTGCCGAATAAGCACTTTACGACGGCCTATGCCGCGGTGAATATCTACAATACGCGCGGCTCGGTGGTTTATCGCCAGTCCATTAAAGGCTCATCGCAGCTTGGCGACTATATAGATACGGCAATACTTGATGAGGGCTATATCATCGAAGTCTTCCATGCCGAAGCCGGCGGTCGCTCCGTCATTATCAACCCACAAAACGGTAACGCCTGGCCACAGCCTCATACCGTCTCCTGGCAAGTCACGGCCCGCGGACTGCAGCGCCTGTAATTGCCGTCCCCGCTCCCGCCGCAGGCGGGAGTGTTTTTAGCGCTGCTCATCGAGCTGTAGCGCAATATACAGCAGCAGACGATCGTCAAAATTACCCAAATCCAGCCCCGTCAGCTCAGAGATACGGTTCAAACGGTATTCCAGCGTATTACGGTGGATAAACAGTGCTTTCGACGTCGCCAGCGGCTGCACGTTATGACGAAACCAGGCCTGTAAGGTGCGACGCAGCAGGCCGTTGTTATCCATCGCCTTCAGGCGAACCAGCGGGCGCGCCAGCTCATTAGCCTGCCAGCCACCGCGCAGGCTATCCAGCAGTACCGGCAGCATCAAATCCTGGTAAAAATAGCTACGGCTCTCCGGCATCCGCTGTTTACCGACCATCATGGTGGTTCTGGCGGTGCGATACGAGCGAGCAATGCTGCCCGGTCCGGTAAAAAAGTTTCCCAGCGCCACGCGAAAACGCAGCTGACCGTTCTCTTTCATCCTGCTAATGAGCTGCTCGACCCGTTTGCAGTGATCTTCCGCATCCCAGCGGCCAAAGGCGTTCAGCGCGGGCTTCAGTACCACCATTTCGGTCAGCGAGACAATGGCCACCAGATTATTACGGTCCGGCGTGGTCAACGCGGTCTGGAGCTGCTGCAGCTCCGCCATCGCGCTGTCTACGCCCAGCTGGCCGCTATCCACTTCAATCATAGCCACCACGCGCGGTTGGTTGAGATCGATCCCCAGACGCTGGGCCCACTCGGTCAGCGCCGGGGTGTTCTCTTCCGCCTGAATTAGGTTCATCACCAGCTCTTCGCGCAGACGGCTATCCTGGGCCAGGAGATGCATCAGCCGCGATTGTTCCAGCATCATCTCGGCGGTCATACACACCAGTTCACCGTATTTACGCAGCGACTCCGGTTCGCCGGTCAGGCCGATAACGCCGACGATCTCCCCTTCCAGACGCAGCGGCAGGTTGATCCCCTGGCGCACGCCGTGCAGATGTCGGGCAACGGCATCATCAATATCGACAACGCGGCCCTGGGAAAGCACTAATAGCGCGCCTTCGTGCAATTCACCAATTCGCTCGCGGTCTCCGCTACCGATAATGCGCCCGCGGGCATCCATTACGTTAATATTGGTATCAATGATGCGCATCGTACGCGCCACGATATCCTGAGCCATTTTGGTATCAAGATGCCAGCCAGCCATGTAACCCTCCCGTGAGCAGGCTAACAGCATAAAAGAGTTGGCAACACGCCGCATTGTGCATTTGCACAAAGCCGGGCTAAGAAATATGGAGTTGTGGAAGATATCACAGAACGAAAAATGGAAGGGGCGGCAGAAATAAAAAAGCCCCTTTCCTCCGCAAGGAGAAAAGGGGCTTTGCGAACCGTCAGGGATTACTGCATCAGCAGATAAATCGACGTATCGCCGCGCTGGATATTCAGCGCCAGAACCGACGGTTTGGCATCAAAAATTTTGCGCAGATCGGCAATATTTTTCACCGGCTGCTGGTTCGCGCCAACGATAATATCGCCTTTCTTCAGGCCAATCTGCGCCGCCGGCGTTCCCGCTTTCACGTTACTCACCACGACGCCTTTATCCTGACCTTTGTTGCTCATTTCCGCACCTTCAATACCGTTGAAGATGGTGCTTGAGTCAACCTGGTTCTGATTGCTCTGCTGCAGCTCAACGGTCACTGTCACCGGCTTGCCGTCACGCAGCAGGCCAAGCTCGACTTTGCTGCCGATCGGCATGGTCCCCACCTGGGCACGCAGCGCGGCAAAGCTGCTGATCGATTTACCGTTCAGCGTGGTAATCACGTCGCCGGCTTTAATCCCCGCCTTAGCGGCCGCCGAGTTCGGCATCACCTGGCTGACGAACGCGCCGCGCTGAGCGTCAACTTTCATCGCTTTCGCCAGTTCGGAATTCAGCTCGGTCCCCATGATGCCCAGCTCACCGCGCTTAACCTGGCCAAATTTGACCATCTGATCGGTCAGGTTTTTCACCATGTTGCTCGGAATAGCGAAGCCGATACCAATGTTGCCGCCGTCCGGCGCCAGAATCGCGGTGTTGATACCGATCAGCTCGCCGTTCAGGTTAACCAGCGCGCCGCCGGAGTTACCGCGGTTGATCGCCGCATCGGTCTGGATAAAGTTTTCATAGTTTTCAACGTTCAGGCCGCTACGGCCCAGGGCGGAAACGATCCCCGAGGTCACGGTTTCGCCCAGGCCAAACGGGTTACCGATCGCCACGGTGTAATCACCGACGCGCAGGGCGTCAGAGTCCGCCAGCTTAATCGCGCTCAGGTTTTTCGGATCCTGGATTTGAATCAGCGCAATATCAGAACGCGGGTCTTTGCCGACCACTTTCGCGTCGAACTTGCGGCCATCGCTGAGCTGAACTTTGATAGTGGTCGCGTTATCCACAACGTGGTTGTTAGTCACGACATAGCCTTTAGCGGCATCAATAATCACCCCGGAACCGAGGGCCATAAATTTTTGCTGCTGGCCGCCGTCGCTACCCGGCGCACCGCCCTGCCCGCCGCCCTGACAGAACGGAGAGCTCTGGAACGGAGAACCATCCTGACAGAACGGCGAATTGTCGCCAAAGAACTGCTGGAAGTTACGCGGCATCCGCGGCGTATTAACGGTGGTGCTCCCCTCAACGTTAATGCTCACGACCGACGGCATCACTTTTTCCAGCATCGGCGCCAGGCTTGGCATCTGCTGCGCATTAGTCGCCGAAGAAGCTGTTTCCGCCGCGCTCGCAGAGAGAGGGGACAACGCCAGACCTAAACTCAGAGCCAGGGCACTCATTGCTAACGTGGTTTTTTTCATAGGTTTCAATCTCAATTTCAGATAACGAATAGTTGCTGTGTTGGTGACTATCAGAGTCATTTTATAGCGCGAAGTTCCGGAATGAAGTTTTGGTAAAAGTAAAAATTTATTGTCCGTCTTTACAAAACTCACCCTTATTCTACGGCCATCAATCGTCGATATTCATCCCATGCATACAAGTCGGTCATTCCGCTGATATAGTCCTGAATGAGACGACAGCGATAATAATATTCCATCACTGGAAACTCCGGATTATTGCGCGAAATCTTATTTACGGCTTCTATGTAAGCTAACCGATGACGAGTTGAAAGTTTCTGAAAAAGACGTGATGCAATCGGTAAACTTCGCACCCGCTCTTTTTCCACCAGCAAACTAAACTCATCCAGCGATAATTTTAACAGCGGCTGGTATATATCTAACAGACCGCTGATCACGCGATAGCCCTGCAGCTCCAGCTGCTCGACATCCGGATGGCTAAACACATGTTTTACCGCGACATTTTTATATAGTTCAAGAAGCTGGCTGCAATCGCTATCGTCCTCAAGCAGCGCATGGTTAAAGTCACCGCTAAAAATCTTCGCCAGGTTATCAATAAACCGCCGCGCCGCATACGGTACCAGCCTATTGAGCGTATTAACCCGTAAATACATAAAAAACTGTTCTTCGGTACTCCGGCTCAGAGAATTCGCACGCGATTTCTCCCAGGCGTTTTCGACAACCTGATTAAACAAGGAGCCTTTTTCGTGAACGCCCCAGGCTTCATAGAGATGCTGATAAAGCTGCTCTACGCTGAAGATGCGTTTTTCTACCGCATCTTCAAGGTCGGCGACGCAATATGAGATATCATCCGCGGCTTCCATAATCCACGTTAATGGGAAGCGATTGTAAGGAGCCAGATCCAGTTCTTTACGCAACCTCGCAACATAGCCCTCTTCGGCTAAATAATAACCAGGTTTTTTCATTAAATAATTGTGGCTAGCCGGCGGTTCCCCGCGCCACCATGCCGGACGCGTATATTTTAGAATACAGCCCACCTGCGCCCAGGTGAGATTCATGCGCATCAGCGTATGCACTAAGCGAATACCCTGCGCATTGCCTTCAAACCAGCATAAGTCCTGGCGAACCTTACGCCGCAGCTCATTCAGCTGGCTATCGCCTTCCTGCAGGCGCAGCGCCGCGACCACGCAGCGATCGTCGGTTAACGGCTGGCTGGCCGCATCGCCGGGGAAAAGCCGCTGGCTGAACCAATCATTAATTGCCGCCTCGCCAAAATGGCCAAATGGCGGATTGCCGATATCGTGCATCAGGCAGGCCATTTCAACAATGCTCTCGAACGGCCCGGTAAGCTCATCCAGCCCGTAGCTTTCCAGCAGCTTCTGCTCTTTCAGACGACTCAGCACCTCTTTGGCGATGTAGCGGCCCACCTGCTGAACTTCCAGAGAGTGGGTCAGCCGCGTACGCACCGCGGCATTGCGCTCCAGCGGGAAAACCTGCGTTTTTTGCTGCAGCCGGCGGATTGCCGGCGAGTTGATGATGCGTCCGCGATCGCTTTCGAAAATTCGCAGGATTTCACGCTCCGTCTCAACGCCCTGCGGTGAACGGTAGCGGCGACGCCAGTTAATCTTGTTGCGAAAATCGATCTTAGCCATGATCTCCCCCGAGCGAGCAATAACGTTTCCTTCTAAGCGCATGATAGACTATGCCGCTAAAACCCACACATCGCGAGTAAATCTATGAAAATCGGTATTATTGGCGCAATGGAAGAAGAAGTTACCCTTCTGCGCGACAAAATCGACAACCGCCAGACCATCACTATCGGCGGCAGCGAAATCTACACCGGCCAGCTGCAGGGCGTTGATGTCGCTTTGTTGAAATCGGGCATTGGCAAAGTCGCCGCCGCCATGGGAGCCACTCTGCTGATGGAG
Source organism: Klebsiella sp. CN_Kp106 (assembly GCF_040064575.1). Classification (NCBI taxonomy): domain Bacteria; kingdom Pseudomonadati; phylum Pseudomonadota; class Gammaproteobacteria; order Enterobacterales; family Enterobacteriaceae; genus Klebsiella; species Klebsiella sp. CN_Kp106. Next base: position 49,399 of record NZ_JBEAIG010000002.1, read on the forward strand.
CACTGCAAGCCGGATGTGATTATTAACACCGGTTCTGCGGGCGGCCTCGCGTCGACCCTGAAGGTTGGCGATATCGTCGTCTCCGACGAAACGCGCTATCACGACGCGGACGTCACCGCGTTTGGCTATGAGTATGGCCAGCTGCCGGGCTGCCCTGCCGGTTTCAAAGCCGATGATAAGCTGATTGCCGCGGCAGAGACCTGCATCAGCGCGCTGAATCTTAATGCGGTTCGCGGACTCATTGTCAGCGGCGATGCATTCATCAACGGTTCCATTGGTCTCGCCAAAATCCGCCACAACTTCCCGCAGGCCGTCGCGGTAGAAATGGAAGCCACCGCCATCGCGCACGTCTGCCACAACTATGGCGTACCGTTTGTTGTCGTTCGCGCGATCTCCGATGTTGCCGACCAACAGTCGCATCTGAGCTTCGACGAGTTTCTCGCCGTTGCCGCGAAGCAATCCACCCTGATGGTGGAAAACCTGGTGCAGCACCTGGCTCGTGGCTAAGTCGCTCAACGCGGCGCTTGCCGTCCTGATGCTGCTTGCCCCGGCGTGGCTTTTCGCCGCGCCGCGGGTGATTACGCTCTCTCCCGCCAATACTGAACTGGCGTTTGCCGCCGGTATTACGCCGGTTGGCGTCAGCAGCTATTCCGATTATCCCCCGGAAGCCGCAAAGATAGAGCAGGTCTCCAGCTGGCAGGGGATGAATCTGGAACGCATCGTCGCCCTTAAGCCCGACCTGGTGCTGGCGTGGCGCGGCGGTAACGCTGAACGCCAGGTGAATCAGCTAAGCTCGCTCGGGATAAAAGTCATCTGGGTCGAAACATCGACCATCGAAGAGATTATCGCAACGCTTCGCCAGCTGGCGCAGTGGAGCCCGCAGCCGGAAAAGGCGCGGCAGGCGGCGCAGAAAATGCAGGACGCGTACCAGGCCTTAAAAACCCGCTACGCGAGCGGGCCGAAAAAACGCGTTTTTTTACAGTTCGGCGCCAACCCTCTCTTTACCACCAGCAAAGGCTCGATTCAGGATCAGGTTCTGACGCTGTGCGGAGGAGAAAACATTTTTGCCGCCAGCCGGGTTCCCTGGCCGCAGGTGAGCCGTGAACAGGTACTGGCAAGGCAGCCGCAGGCCATTGTCATCGCCGGCGACGCCAGTCAACTTCCCGCCGTTGAGCGCTATTGGCAGAATCAGCTAAAAATTTCTTTTATTGCGCTACATGGCGACTGGTTTGAACGCGCGAGCCCACGTATTATTCTCGCCGCAAAACAACTCTGTACTGCGCTCGAGCAGATAAAATAATCACCTGCTAACCCAGGTGCTAAAAGGCTATCCCACCAGGCGCAATTGTTGCAGCCAGTTTGGACACGGGCGGCGCGGAACACCCGGAGCGTACATGTGGTACGTGGGGGCTGTGAGCACTGCCCGGGGCCAGACTGGCAAATAAAAAAGCCTAATGGGATAGATTCTAAGTGGGAACTGACGATGCTTGTCTATTGGCTGGATATCATTGGCACCGCCGTGTTTGCCATCTCCGGCGTCCTGCTGGCTGGAAAGCTGCGCATGGACCCTTTCGGCGTGCTGGTATTAGGCGTGGTGACCGCGGTGGGCGGTGGCACCATTCGCGATATGGCCCTTGCTAACGGCCCGGTATTTTGGGTTAAAGACCCTACCGATCTGGTGGTGGCGATGGTCACCAGCATGTTCACTATCCTGCTGGTACGCCAGCCGCGCCGGTTACCGAAATGGGTGCTGCCGGTGCTGGACGCCGTTGGTCTGGCGGTATTTGTCGGTATTGGCGTCAACAAAGCCTTTCTTGCCCATAGCGGACCGCTGGTGGCCGTCTGCATGGGGGTCGTCACCGGCGTCGGCGGGGGGATCATCCGCGACGTGCTGGCGCGTGAAATCCCGATGATTCTGCGTACGGAAATCTACGCGACGGCCTGCATCGTTGGCGGCATCGTGCATGCGACGGCGTACTACACCTTTCAGGTTCCGTTAGAAAACGCGGCGATGATAGGTATGGTGGTCACGCTGGTCATCAGGCTGGCGGCCATCCGCTGGCACCTGAAGCTGCCAACGTTCGCGCTTGATGAGAATGGACGGTAATAAAAGCAAAACGGTAACCTTAACGTTACCGTTTTTAGCGTTTGCTCCCTCTCGCTGTATGAGAGGGCTGGGGAGAAGAGGCTCCCGGGCACACTATCTTTAGACGCTGAACGAGGAGCCGCAGCCGCAGGTGCTTTTCGCATTCGGGTTGGTCACGATAAAACGCGAGCCTTCCAGACCTTCGGTATAATCGACGGCGCCGCCGACCAGATACTGCAGGCTCATTGGGTCAACCACCAGGCCGACGCCCTGCTTCTCGATAGTCATATCGCCTTCGTTAACCTGATCGTCGAAGGTAAAGCCGTACTGGAAACCGCTGCAGCCACCACCGGTGATGTACACGCGCAGTTTCAGGTTCGGATTGTCTTCATCCGCAATCAGGTCTTTTACTTTAATCGCCGCGGCTTCGGTAAACTCCAGCGGCAACGCTACGTCATCACTCATTTTATGCTCCCATTGATACTTCTGACCGGTTAAAGAATAACCCGACCTTTTGAGCCATTATCCAATACCCGAGTAAATCGTTCAAGTATTCTCCCCGCCGACCGGCTGCGCCTTTGCTTCCTGTTCCGCCTTTTGTTTTGCCAGGGTGCGCTGCAGAATAGTCGAGTATAAAGGCTTACCGCCGAGGAATTGTGCCAATAGTGTTGCGCCGAGACAGGTAATAATCATTGGCAAAATGAGCTGATAGTTATCGGTCATCTCCAGCACCAGCACGATGCCGGTCAACGGCGCGCGAACCGAGGCGGCGAGCAGCGCCCCCATCCCGGCGATGGCAAAGGTGCCGGCATCCAGATGATAGGCCGGAAATAGAGGCGTCGCCGCCATGCCAAACGCCGTGCCCAGCAGCGTCCCCAGCGCCAGCATCGGCGCAAAGATACCGCCGGGCGCGCCGGAAGAGAAGCAAAGCAGCGTGGTAATCACCCGCGCGATAAAAATAAACAGCAGCAGGCCGACGGAAAAATTGCCCGCCGCGGCGATGGGAATCAGGTTAAACCCGCCGCCGGACGCCGCCGGCTGAATCAGGCCCAGCACGCCGCAGCTTCCGCCGATCAGGCCGCCAATCAGCACCCATTTTTTAATGTTGCCGCCGTGGAGCCGCTGGAACATATCCTGGGTGCGCAGCACCAGCGTATTAAACAGCGGGCCAACACAGCCAAAAATCATCCCGAGGATCAAATACAGCCACAGGGTGTTGACCGGCGCATTGCTGAGCTTACCGACCTCGATAACCGCTTTATCGCCGTTGAAGATACGGAAGACGATGGTGGCCATAATGACGCCGGTAAACACGGCTTTAATGGAGATCAGGTTGTAGCGAAACTGCGGGCGCATCTCTTCAATAATAAACAGAATCCCGGCCAGCGGCGCGTTAAAGGCGGCGGAAAGGCCCGCCGCGGCGCCGGTCGCCAGCAGCGTATGGCGCGCTTCCGGACTGCGCATGCGAAAAACGTCCACCACCATGCGCCCAAGATTGCCCCCAAGCTGCACCATCGGCCCTTCGCGCCCCAGCACCATGCCCGCACCCAGCGTCCCCATGCCGCCGATAAACTTCACCGGCAGTACGCGCCACCAGCGAACGGGACGCAGCTCCTCCAGCGCGCCTTCAATTTCCGGGATCCCGGAGCCGCCCGCTTCCGGCGCAAAACGACGGACGAGAAAATAGCCCACCATCGCCAGCAAAGCGGAGAGGATAAAGGCCAGCGGCCAGACCAGAAACCAGTGGTCTGCCACCTCTACCAGCGCGCCTATGCGCAGGTTCTGCACCCAGTTGACGCTTTTTTCAAACGCGACGCCGATCAGCCCCGCCAGCGTGCCGACAACGGCCGCCATTAATAACACCGCCAGCGGCGTTTTATCACGCTGAATCAACCGACGCACGGCATCGCTGCGGCGAACGCGTACGAACTGATGTGCTGAAGAAGAGGGGTTTTCTGCTTTCATGCCATTATCAATAATAAGTAATACAAATAGAAAGAAGGTCATTCTAGCCAACCGGACAGGCTCCGTCGTCAAAAAAATGCGCCGTGACCCCATTGTTTCAATTGGGCAAAACTTTCATAACCTTCCTGGAATAACTTAGAATAGTCGACAAAACATTTTTCACGAACCAGGACCCTGGCAATGAGCAAATCTGAAAATCTGTATAACGCTGCGCGTGAACTTATTCCCGGCGGCGTGAACTCTCCGGTACGTGCGTTCACCGGCGTCGGCGGTACGCCGCTGTTTATCGAGCGCGCCGACGGCGCTTACCTTTACGACGTTGATGGTAAAGCGTATATCGATTATGTCGGCTCCTGGGGCCCAATGGTGCTGGGTCATAACCATCCGGCCATCCGCAACGCGGTCATTGAAGCCGCCGAACGCGGCCTGAGCTTTGGCGCGCCGACGGAGATGGAAGTTAAAATGGCGGCGCTGGTCACCGAGCTGGTCCCGACCATGGATATGGTCCGCATGGTGAACTCCGGTACCGAAGCCACCATGAGCGCCATTCGCCTGGCCCGCGGCTTCACCGGCCGCGACAAAATTATCAAGTTCGAAGGCTGCTACCACGGCCACGCCGACTGCCTGCTGGTAAAAGCCGGCTCAGGCGCGCTGACGCTCGGCCAGCCGAACTCGCCGGGCGTGCCGGCGGATTTCGCCAAACACACCCTGACCTGCACCTATAACGATCTGTCCTCGGTTCGCGCCGCGTTCGAACAGTATCCGCAGGATATCGCCTGCATCATCGTTGAGCCGGTAGCCGGTAATATGAACTGCATCCCGCCGCAGCCGGAGTTTCTGCCGGGCCTGCGCGCGCTGTGCGACGAGTTCGGCGCGCTGCTGATTATTGATGAAGTCATGACCGGCTTCCGCGTGGCGCTGGCCGGCGCGCAGGATTACTACGGCGTTGTGCCGGATCTGACCTGCCTTGGCAAAATCATCGGCGGCGGTATGCCGGTTGGCGCATTCGGCGGTCGTCGTGAGGTGATGGATGCCCTGGCGCCGACCGGCCCGGTTTACCAGGCAGGCACCCTCTCCGGCAACCCCATCGCGATGGCGGCAGGTTTCGCTTGCCTGAGCGAAGTGGCGCAGCCCGGCGTGCACGAGACGCTAACCGAGCTCACTAACCAGCTGGCCCAGGGTCTGCTGGACGCCGCGCGCGATGCCGGTATTCCGCTGGTGGTGAATAACGTCGGCGGCATGTTCGGCATTTTCTTTACCGACGCGCCAACCGTGACCTGCTACCAGGACGTGGTCAAATGCGATGTCGAGCGGTTTAAACGCTTCTTCCACCTGATGCTGGAAGAGGGCGTCTACCTGGCGCCGTCGGCGTTTGAAGCGGGCTTTATGTCCATCGCCCATAGCGAAGAAGATATCGACAACACCGTCGCCGCCGCGCGTAACGCCTTCGCGAAGCTGTAACCTCAACGCCGGGGCCCCCTGCCCCGGCAATACGCATCTTGTTTAAAAGCATCATTTTGCGTCGGCCCACGCATAACAAGATGCAAACGCGATCGCCTTGAAAGATTGTTATCATCCCGTCTCGTAGAACCCAAAATCGTCGGCAGACAATGGGCAGGCAAAAGCAGATTCTCAGCGGAAACTCAGCCGCAAGGATTGCTCAGAATGACAACACAATCATCCCCTACACCGCATGACGCCATTTTTAAACAGCTACTGGTCCATATCGATACCGCCAGAGACTTTATTGATATCCATCTTCCGGCAGACCTGCGCTCGCTGTGCGATCTCAACACGCTTCAGCTGGAATCAGGTAGTTTTATTGAAGAAGATCTGCGGGCTTACTATTCCGACGTGCTGTACTCATTGGAAATCAATAATAAGACGGGCTATATCTATGTGCTTATTGAGCATCAAAGCTCACCGGACAAGCAGATGCCGTTTCGTCTCATGCGCTATAGCGTCGCCGCCATGCAGCGCCATCTGGAAGCGGGAAATACACATCTCCCGTTGGTTGTTCCCATTTTGTTTTATCAGGGCAAAACCTCGCCCTACCCCTTCTCAATGAACTGGTACAGTATGTTCGACTTGCCGGAGTGGGCAAAAATAATCTACAACCGCCCTTTTCCGCTGGTCGATATCACGGTGATACCTGATAACGCGATTATGCAGCATCGGCGTATTGCGATCCTGGAGCTCCTGCAAAAGCATATTCGCCAGCGGGATCTCATGTTGCTGCTCGAGCAATTGGGGATTCTGCTTAACGCGGGATACACTACCGCCGAGCAGCTAAAAGTGTTATTTAGCTATATGGGGCAGCGCGGTCACACCGAAAACCCTAAGGCTTTTTTCAATGGACTGGTAAGTCATATACCGCAGGAGGAGTCGATGGAAACGCTGGACGAATGGCTGGAAAAAAACGGCAAAGAGCTTTTTATTGAATGGGGCCAGGAAAAGGGTGAGGCAAAGGCCCGACTAAAAATTGCCAACCGGATGCTGGAAAACGGCATGGAGCGATCGCTGGTTATCCAGCTCACGGAAGTGACGGAAAACGAATTAGAGCAGTTGCAGAACTCCGCAGTTAGTCCTAACTGAATCCGGGCAAAAAAGGGAATAACATCGCGACGCCCGCCGGGCATCGCGATGGTGAAACGCTACCGGCTCTGCTTTCTCAACAGATAGATAAAGTACGGCGCGCCGATAAACGTCGACAGCAATCCTGCCGGGATTTGGTACGGGAACATCAGCATCCGGCCGCACCAGTCGGCAAACACCAGCAGCACTCCGCCAATCAGGCCGGAGATCGCCATATGCGGCATCGTACGCCGGAATCCCATCATACGCGCAATATGCGGCGCCATTAACCCCACGAAGCTGAGCGGGCCAATCGTTAGGGTTGCGGCCGCGGTCAGACATGCCGCCAGCAGCAGCAGCCCGATACGTGACGGCGTCAGCGCCATCCCGACCGCCCTCGCCGCCTCGCCGCCCAGCGGCAGAATCGTCAACCAGCGTCGGCAAAGCGGCGTCAGCGCCAGCAGAATAAGCATCACCGCGCCGCTGCGCATCACGAGCTCCGGCGTGGCGCTGTAGGTTGAGCCGGAAATCCACGTCAGGATCTGCGCCATTCGCGGATCGCCGCTGGCCTGCAGCATCATCAGCAGCATGGTAAACGCCGTGCTCAGCGCCATCCCCGCCAGCAGCATGCGATGCGGCGAGAACCCGCCGCGTCCGGCGGCAATCAGAATGACCAGCAGCGTCGCCGCCGCGCCGAGGCTACCGGCGGGCAGCAGCCAGCCAAAGGCATTTCCCGGCACGAAGAACAGCATCACCACCACGCCAAACGCCGCGCCCGAGCTGATCCCGAGCACTTCCGGACTGGCCATCGGATTACCGGTTAAGCGCTGGATAATGCAGCCCGCCACCGCCAGCATCACGCCAGCGAACAGCGCCGCCAGAATGCGCGGCCAGCGCCAGGGCATTAGCTCATCCAGTAGCGTACCGCTGGCCCAGTGCCAGCCCTGCGCGTCGCGGCCGAAAGCCAGCGCCGCGACGATGGCCAGCAGCAGAATCGCCAGCCCGCCCAGCGCAAACCACAGCACATGTTGCCGTTCAGCCAGCACGCTATCGCCACCGTTCATCACCGGCGCGCTAATGCTGCGCAGGCGCGGCAGCAGCCATAGCAGCAGCGGCGCGCCAATCAGCGCGGTCACCGAACCGGTGGAGATCTCCATCCACACCCGGGCCAGCCAGAGGATAACCTGATCGGAGAGCCACAGCAGCAGCGCGCCAATCAGGGCCGCCAGCAGCAGGCGCGAGAGGAGGCGACGCGCGCCCAGCATCTTCGCCAACAGCGGCGCGAACAGGCCGATAAAGCCAATAATCCCCACCGCATTCACCAACAGGGCGCTAATGATAATCGCCAGGGTCAACGCCCCCAGCCGCGCCAGCGAGAGCGCCAGTCCGAGGTTGCGCGCCACGCCGTCGTCCAGCCCCATCAGGGTCAGCGGACGCAGCAGCAGTAGCGTTAAAATCGCTCCGCCCAGCAGCTGCGGCCACAGCCGCTGCACCACGCTCCAGTCGGTCTGCGTCAGGGTACCGGTACTCCACAGGAACATACTTTGCAGCCGATCGTGATGGAAAATAGCCATTAGTTGATTAAGCGCGCCGCAGTACAGGCTCACCACCAGCCCTGCCAGAATCAACGTCACCGGCGAGAGGCGTTTGCCCCACGACACGCCAAACACCAGCGCGCCGACAATGCACGCCCCGGCCAGCGCGGCGAACTGCGACGCCAGCACGCCAGGGATCGCCCACAGCGTGGTGACCGTCATGCCCAGCTGCGCCCCGGTCGCCACGCCGAGCGTCGTCGGCTCCGCCAGCGGGTTACGTAGTACCTGCTGGAACAGCACGCCCACCAGCCCCAGCCCGGCGCCGACCAGCAGCGATATCGCCAGCCGCGGCAGCAGGCTGTAGTGGAACAGCATCTGAGCGATATTATCGATATTCGGCTGCCAAAGCGCCTGCCCCCATTCGCTTCGCGGCAGCGCCACGTTGAGGTTGAACAGCGTCAGCGCAGCAGCGACGAGAAGGAGCGTCAACAGCAGTGGTGTCGCCAAAGGCGAAATTCGCGATCTCATGCCGGGCCTCCCTGAGCGTCGGCCAGCACGCGGGCAAAATGCATCGCCGATAGCGTCGCGCCATAGAACCACACCGCCGGGACGCGCTGAAAATGCCCTGCGCGAACAAACGGCATCGCTCGCCACAGCGGCGTCGCCATAAGCTGCGCCATCTCCCGCGCATTGCCGTGGTCGAAGCAGATAACGTCGGCGTCTCTGTAGGCCGCCAGCCGGTCAATGCCAACGGTGACGCTGCCCCAGAAGGTGGTTTCGCCCTGCCAGGCATTTTTGATGGCAAAGCGGTCGAGCACCTCCTGGAACAGGCAGTTTTGCGCAAAAACCAGCACGTGACGGCTATCAAGCAGAGTAATCATCAGCAGCGGACGATCGCCGCGGCGGGCAAAGCGCGGACGCAGGCTCTCCATCAGCGCGTCAAATTCCGCCAGATGGCGCTTCGCTTCCCGCTGCCTGCCGATCAGATCAGCCATTTCGCTAAGCGACTGCTGAGCCATCATCAGCGGGCGCTTGCCGTCGCTGAAGGTGAATCCTCGTCCGGGAGCAATACGCGCCAGCTTTTCCGCCGACGGGCCGTATCCCGCCGACCAGACCAGAAACGACGGCTTCATCTGCGTCAGCAGCTCCAGATTGGGCTCGGTACGCAGCCCGACGTCAATCACCGAATCAGGTAGCGCCGGTTCATTGACCCACAGCCGGTAGTTAGGGATATCGGCAACGCCGTAGGGCGTGACGCCCAGCGCCAGCAGCAGCTCTACCGGCAGCCATTCGAGCGCGACAATACGCTGCGGATCCACTTCCGCCGCCCGCGCGCCGCGCATCTGCCACAGCAGCGGAGACAGCGCCATTGCGGTCAGCAGGCGCCGCCGCGTGATGAATGTGAGGTTTTCCATCAATAGACAAAACTTACCGGCGCTGCGCCAGCCGGATGCGGCAGAATCCCCATCGGGATGCCGTAAATTTGTTCCAGGGTTTCGCTGCGCATCAGCTCCGCGGGCGTTCCCTGAGCGATCATCTCACCGCCGCGCAGCGCAACCAGATAGTCGCAGTAGCGCGCCGCCATATTGATATCATGCAGTACGGCGATCACCGTCAGCCCGCGCTGCTGGCTGAGGCGATGGACCAGCGCCAGCACATCCACCTGGTGGGCGATATCCAGCGCCGAGGTCGGTTCATCGAGCAGCAGGCAGCGGCTATCCTGAGCCACCAGCATGGCAATCCACGCGCGCTGGCGTTCACCGCCGGAGAGGCTGTCCACCAGCCGGTGGGCCAGCGGTTTTAGCCCGACCAGCGCAATCGCCTCTTCCACTTTCTCCCGATCCGCCGCGCCAAAACGCCCCAGCGCTCCGTGCCACGGGTAGCGGCCGATCGCCACCAGCTCACGCACCGTCATGCCTTCCGCCGGCGGCAGCTGCTGCGGCAGATAAGCCACTTTGCGGGCAAAGGCTTTACTCCCCCAGCTGTCGAGCGGCTGACCGTCGAGCAAAACCTCCCCGTCCGAGGGCGCCTGATGGCGGCCAAGCATTTTCAGCAGCGTCGATTTGCCGGAGCCGTTATGGCCAATCAGGCCCGTGACTTTTCCCGCCGGGAAGGTTAACGACAGAGGATGCAGCAGCGTTCGGCCGGGCACGCGGAAGGTCACGCGGTCCAGTGAAAACGTCGTATCGGAGTGCGGAGTGATTTCCTGCATAACAGAACCTGGTCAGAGGCGCGGCGAACCGCGCCCGTTAAGTGGTTAGAAACGGAAAGTCGCGGTCGCCACAACCTGGCGCTCAGCGCCCCAGAAGCAGCCATAAGTATTAAAGCAGCTTGCCACGTACTCTCGGTCAAACAAGTTGTTCACGTGAAGCGCCACGTTAGAACCCGCCATACCCACGCGGGCCAGGTCATAACGGACTAATGCATCAACAACCGTGTAACTACCCACCTTAAAGGAGTTCACTGGATCACCATAGCTGGAGCCAGTGAAACGTGCGCCAGTACCCAATGTCAGTCCAGACAGCGGGCCGTTAAATAAGGTGTAGTCCCCCCACAGTGATGCCATATGTTTTGGCACCTGTGCCGGCGTGTTACCTTTGTAGGTGGTATCCGTAGTGTATTGCGCATCGGTATAGGTATAAGAACCGACAACGTTGACGCTAGCTGAAAGCGCAGCTTTGGCTTCAATCTCCACGCCGCGCGAACGAATTTCACCACCTTCAACCGAGAAGAACGAACCTGCAGGATCGGCCATCAGGTTATTGGTTTTGGTCAACTGATAGAGGGCACCGGTAATCACAATAGGACGATCGTTGGGTACGTATTTCACACCAGCTTCGTACTGTTTACCTTTAGACGGAGCAAAAACATTACCGCTTGCGCCGGTCTGCGAGGCTGGCTCAAACGATTCGCTATAGCTGAAATAAGGCGTTATACCATTATCGAACAGGTAGTTAACACCACCGCGCCAGGTAAATTGTTTATCATTTCTGGAACTCTGCGTCGCGGTAACACGGTTCAACGAATCCTGTTTCGCCCAGTCATAACGACCCCCCAGAGTAACCAGCACTTTATCCCACTGCGCCTGGTCCTGTACGTAAAGACCAGTCTGTTTCTGTTTATTCAGCACTTGATAAGCACCTGATGGCCCTGGGTGCGAACCAAAATCAAAATCGCTGCGATCGAGATTATAGATATCGGATGGCGTCACTGAACCCGCATAGCCAAACCAGGAATCGATATCGTTACGCATCCGCATGAAATCAACGCCAGTCAGCAGGATATGATCTACTGAGCCGGTCGCGAACTTGCTTTGCAACTGGGTATCGACAGAGAAATTCTGTAATTTTTCATTATCAATTACGTACTGTCGGGTCAGCGTATGGCCCCATTGTGACTGGGGAACACTGGCGCAAGGGCTAGTGGCTGGGTTGCTCGAATAAAGTGGGTCAGAACACATCCCATAGCCGTAGACACTGTTCTGCGAAACTTTATTTTGCGCGTAACGCAGGTTCTGGCGCACGGTAAAGGTATCGTTGAATTCGTGGTCAAAGCTATAGCCAACCATTTTCTCATTACGTGAGTAAGTGTTGTTGTTGGCGCCTTCATTGAAGTCGGTTGGGAGACGATTACCGTTCGGTAACGGTGACACCGTTCCCTCTTTCGGCAACCAGCCGTAGTAACCAGTCTCCGGTTCATTCTGAAAATAGGAGAGGAACGTAAAGTTGGTTTTGTCATCCGGGCGCCAGCTAAAAGCGGGTGCAATCGCGTAACGTTGCTCCTCAGCGCCTTTCTGCTGTGCATTGGCAGAGCGCGCCAGACCAGTCAGGCGATAAGAATAAACGCCGTCCTCGTCAATCGCATCGCTGAAGTCAAAACCGGTCTGCCATAGATTATCGGTGCCCATTTTAAACTGGACTTCTTTTAGCGGCTCCGTTGTAGGACGTTTGCTGACCATATTCAGCAAACCACCCGGGCTGCTCTTTCCGTAAAGTACGGAAATCGGACCGCGCATAACTTCCGCACGCTCCAGCATATAGGGATCAATCACCGCATCATTATAGAAGTTACCCTGCATTTTCAGGCCATTCAGAAAGTTATTCTGGCTTTGGCCATCAGCAGCGAAACCGCGGATGATCAGATAGTCATAAGTATTAGAGGCACCACGCGTTCCCACGGCAACGCCAGGCGTATAGCTCAGTGCTTCTTTAACGGACTTCGGTTGATGTAGCGCCATCTCCTCGGCGGTCACCACGGAAATAGACTGCGGCACCTTTTGAATAGGAGTATCTGTTTTGGTACCGGTGGCCGATTGTCGCGCCGCGATGGTCGCTGCCGGTCCCCAGGCGCTCTCCTGCGGGGCCGGAGCGGCGGTGACGGTAATGGTTTCTTCTTTCGGTTCAACTGCCGCCTGTGCATAAACAGACATGCCGCTAACCGCCGTGGCTACTACAACTGCGATTTTACGCAGCGAGTGATTTGGCTGAGCAGTTTTAAGACGCGCCATGGGTATATCTCTAATAGAAGTGAATGATAACGTAAACGAGAATTATTATTATAACGGGTGACATAATAGGCGAAACGCGCGCGGCAAGGCAAGAAATATGCCCCCTGTGAGCGATCAAAGGATGAATAAATAACCAGACGGTAAGTGTGGGGTTAAACGGCTGTTAATTAAATGACAGAGATAAAAAGGCCCTCTACTACCGGAGTAGTAGAGGGCCTATATTTCCGCCTCCATTTAACCGACACAGCGCCGGTTTACAGGATGCAGCGGCGGGTTAATTGCTGCCGAACATATCCTTAATCCAGCCCGCTACGCCATCGCTCTTCTCCTGCTTCGGCGGTTGCTGCTGCTGATTTTGCTGCTGCGGCTGCTGCCCGGACTGATTGAACGGGTTATTCGCCTGCTGCTGCTCAAGCTGCTGCTGTTGGATCTGTTCGCCCTGGCGGCACAGCGCGTCCGGCGAGGTCGTCCATACCGGCAGCGAGCGCATGCCGCCGCTGCAGACAAAGTTACCGCTGCCATCGACGCCCATATCCACCACGTCTTCAGGCGGGGTCAGCACCAGCGGCGTCGGCGTCTGGTTAGCCAGGTAGCGCTGATAAATTGACATCGCGCCGCTGGCGCCGTACAGCTTGGTCGGCTGGTTATTATCGCGACCCACCCAGGTAATGGTCACCTGACCGCCGTCAATACCGGCAAACCAGGTATCAACGTTGTTGTTGGTGGTCCCGGTTTTACCCGCCAGATGCAGGCCCGGATACTTCGCGCCCAGCTGGCGACCGGTACCGCGCTGCACCACCTGCTGCATGGTCCATAGCGTCATATACGCCGCCTGCGCCGGCACCGCGCGTTCCGCCTGCGGATAGCTCTGATAGAGCACGGTACCATCTTCAGCGATAACGGAACGCAGCGCGGACAGCGGTGCGCGGTTACCCCCGCTGGCAATGGTCTGGAACGCCTGCGCCACTTCAATCGGCGTCAGGTTCAGCGCCCCCAGCAGCATAGACGGCACGGCGTTCAGCTGATTCTTCGGCGCGCCCAGCTTAGTCCAGGTATCGACCACCGCCGGCAGACCCAGCGCCATCCCAAGGTTCACCGTCGGCACGTTCATTGAACGCGTCAGCGCGTCAACCAGCATCACTTTACCGCTATCGCTGTAGCGACGATCGTCGTTCTGCGGCGACCACGTCTGGCCATTAGACAGGCGAATCGAGATAGGCGCATCGGCAATCCAGGTATTGAGACGATACTGGTTCGGCTGGCTTAGCGCGGTCAGATAGGTCGCCGGTTTTGCCAGTGAACCAATTGAACGACGCGCCTGCATCGCGCGGTTATAGCCGGCAAACTGCGGCTCCGCGCCGCCGACCATCGCCCGCACCTCGCCGGTGAAGCGGTCGACCACCACCATCGCGGTTTCCAGATCCGGCAGCTTACGCTGTTTCTTCAGCGCCGGAATACCTTCCGTCGCCGCTTTTTCCGCCGCGTCCTGCGCGACCGAGTCGAAGGTGGTAAAGATCTTCACGCCGGAGAGATCTTTCACTTTGTCGCCCAGCTTCGCCTGCAGCTCCTGGCGTACCATCTGCATAAACGCCGGCTGCGGAGAGATCACCCCGCCGCGCGGCTGTACGCCCAGCGGACGCGCGCTCAGCATGTCATACAGCTCCTGATCGATAACCTGCTGCTGCTGCAGCAGACGCAGCACGAGGTTGCGTCGCTCCAGCGCCAGCTTCGGGTTACGCCACGGGTTGTAGACCGACGCGCCTTTTACCATCCCCACCAGCAGCGCCTGCTGATCGAGGCTCAGCTCTTCCACCGGACGACCAAAGTAATAGAGGCTCGCCAGCGGGAAGCCGCGGATCTCGTTATCGCCACTCTGACCGAGGTACACCTCGTTCATATACAGCTCAAGGATACGATCCTTGCTGTAGCGGGCATCGACGATCAGCGCCATATAGGCTTCATTAATCTTGCGCCAGTACGAACGTTCGCTGGAGAGGAACAGGTTCTTCACCAGCTGCTGGGTCAGCGTACTCGCCCCCTGCACCGTACGCCCGGCGGTCAGATTCGCCAGCACCGCGCGGCCAATCGAGTAGAGGCTGATGCCGTCGTGTTCGTAGAAATGACGATCTTCCGTCGCCAGCAGGGTATCGACCAGCAGATCCGGGAAGCCGTTGCGCTTAACAAACAGACGCTGTTCGCCGTTGGCCGATTGCAGCATGGTGATCAGGCGCGGATCGAGACGGAAGAAACCGAACTGGCGGTTGTTATCCATATTCTCGATAGTGTCCAGACGATCGCCATTAAAGGTCAGACGCGCGCGCACCTGCCCTTCTTTACTGTCCGGGAAATCGAACGGACGGCGGATCATCTCGATACTGTTGGCCTGTACCGTGTATTCGCCCGGGCGCGTCATCGCGCTCACCTGGCGATACTGCGTGGCGTTGAGCAGGCGCACCATTTCATTTTTGCTGATCTGCATATCCGGCTCAAGGTTGACCATCCGGCCATAAACCGCGGCGGGCAGATCCCAGACTTTACCGTCGATGCGGCTGCGGATTTTCTGATCGAGGTAGACGCCATAGGCGGCAATCAACACCGCGCAGACGACCCCAACCTTAATCAGCAGCCATAGCCAGGCGCGTTTACGACGAGGGGGTTTACCGCCTTTGCCTTTTCCTTTCCGCGGCATCGGTTTTTCATCCTCATAGTCATCATCATCGTAATCGTCGTCGTAGTCCTCTTCCCGGACCCGACGGCGAGTTACCTTTTGTTTTGCCGGGCGCGAGGGTCTCCCCTTACGTCCGATCGGCTCGCGGTCATCTCCCGCCATGCTTTTTCTCCGCAACTTACAGGCGTAAAGGCCTGATTCTCAATGTTTCCCCGAATGGGGGAAAGAAGAAATCTCTCAAATTGACGCCCGAATATTTTGGCCTTCAGGCGACCATTTATGTACTGCGCGACGCGTTATCATGTCGCTCGTATGATTTTCACTTTAAAAATTCACCATACAAATCATCTTGTTACACGTTTCATCATCAGAATAGTTCGGGACACGGAACGAATTGTCCAGGCGATACAGGATAGCACTAAACCGCGACATTCTTAACCAGCATTTTACATCCTCATCGAATAACGAAAGGGAAATTATTATGTTTTTTAACAACATAAAAATGTGCGCCCGTATCGATCCGCAGGCCGCCCAAAGAAACCGGAACGGCGCCGGCGGGAAAGAATATTTCCGCCGTAAAAGAAAAATCATGCAGGTGAAAGAAAAAGAAATTTAAAAGACGACAATGATAAAAAAGCGAGCCGCTTAACATTGATAATTTGGCAGATTTTCTGATGACTGCGGACAAATATTTGTTAAACTGTCAGCCAATTAATTTTTCCGATTAATATATTATGCGCAACTTTATTCTATTCCCGCTTATGGCGGTCGCCCTGCTCTCAGGCTGTCAGCAAAATCGTTCGACAACTCTCAGTCCTGCCGTGAGCGGTCAGGCCCAGCTTGAGCAGCTTGCCTCCGTCGCCGCCGGGGCGCGCTATCTGAAGAATAAATGCAACCGCAGCGATCTGCCCGCCGATGAAGCGATTAATCGCGCGGCAATAAACGTGGGTAAAAAACGCGGATGGGCGAATATTGACGATAATCTGCTAAGTCAGCGCAGCACGCAGCTATATCAACAGCTCCAGCAGGACAGTACCCCGGAAGCCACAAAATGCAGCCAGTTTAATCGCCAGCTGGCGCCATTTATTGATAGCCTGCGCGGCAATAAATAGCGCTTATTTTTATTCCGCTCGCACTATTTTATTCAGCCTGCGGACTCTCCTCAATCGCCCCGCCCGGCCAGTCATCCAGCGCCGCGAGGGTAAACGTTTTACCGTTGAAGCTAAATACGGTGAGATCCTGCTGAATCTGCTCAATAACCAGGTTCGGCAGCGGCGAGTCGCCCTCCTTCCAGGACTGTCCGTTTAATACAATGCTGCGTTTCTCCGCCAGCGAGGCGTAGACGTGCGCGCTATAGCGCAGAGGCGGCAGAGTATCTTCATCGATCGCTATTTCTGGTTCAGCCTTCATTTCTGGCTCGGCTTTAACCGCCGTCACGGCAGTTTTGACCGCCGGTTGATTCAGCGGCACTAACGCCGCATGCGCTACTGGCTGGCTCATCGGCTGCGGCTCGGGCTTATTCCGCCACTGCTCGCCGCCGAACCAGCCGAGCGCAATCAGCAGCGCGGCGTACAGCGGTACGGTCACATAGGGGATCTGCACCATTTTTCCAACTACCGTCGGGGGCGCGGACTGCGGGTACGGCTCTTGCTGACGAACAAGCACGGGCTTCTCCTTAATCAAGACACGCCATCCCGGCCCGTGGTTATGACGCCGCGGGCCGGGAGGTTCAGGTCTTACTTGCTGCTGACCGGCAGCCCGGCGCCCTGGGCATCGCCCTGCGGCATTTCCAGCACCGCCACCGACCATGCCGGCAGCGTGACCGTGCCATCAGCGGCAATCTGCACGCCGTTTGCCAGCGAATTTTCACCCGCCGCCTGCTGGATCGCGCTCAGCTGCAGCGCTTCACCGGCAAACTCATTCAGCGTACGGCTTTCCGGCGCGGCGTTAATCACCACCACCAGGCCGTCAAGACGGCTATCCAGGCTGGCGCCCGCTTTCACTCCGTCATCCACGGTCATAACCAGCAGACCGGCCTGCTGGTCTGAACCGGTATTACGGAAATCAACGCGCTTCATCACCGCGCTGCCGTCGCCTAAGGTGAACAGCGGGGAGGATTTACGCAGCTCGGTCAGCTCCTGGTAGAACGCGGTCATCTGCTTCAGCTCCGCTTCGCCCGGAGTGGCAACCATCTCTTTGACGCGAGTAATCACGTCATAGTTGCTGCCGTCATCGCTGATGCGCGGCATCCCAACGTTGTAGTTGTTATCCTGCAGGGAATAATCCACGCGGTTGAACCAGTCGCCGGAGTCGTAGGAGTCGCGGGTAAAGGATTTCGAGCGCAGCAGTTCAGAACCCTGCTGGTCGAAAGCGATCCCCTGCCCGAGCATCACCGTCGCCAGCGAAACGGCCTGCATGCGAACGCGGGTCGCCAGGTCGGCTTCCTGGGACGCTTTATAGCTGATCATGTCCCACAGCGTCTGGTTGTCGTGCTTCGAAACATAGTTGACGACCTCCGTCGGGTCCGCGGCATAGCCGCCAGGCGCGCCGTTATAGTCAATTTCGCTGCCTTTCTTCACCGCGCCGTCTTTGTCGATCATCACAAAGTCAGCGAGGTTACCGGCCATGCCCAGACGGGTCAGATCGGCCAGATGACGCACCTGGTCATCACTCAGGCTGGCGAGTTCGTTTGGCAACACGCCCGCGCCGCTGCCGACGCCCTGGTTCTGACGCAGAGCATCGCCGGAATCGAACGGGCCGCCGCCGCGCACGGAGTCGCGCAGGCGATCGGAGAACGTGCCGATGCCGGTACCTTTCAGGTTGATCTGCGAGGCGATTTCAAAACGGTCGCTCTGGTTAGAGTCCCAGCCTTCGCCGAAGAAGTAGATATCCGGGTTCAGGGCCTTAATGCGCTCCCACGCCGACAGAATTTGCGCTTTCGGGTGATAGCCCATCAGATCGAAGCGGAAGCCATCGATTTTATAGTCCGTGGTCCACACCGCCAGCGAGTCGGCGATCAGCTTGGCGAACATCCGATGCTCCGGCGCAGAGTCGGAACAGCAGGTGGCGGATTCAACGCTGCCGGTAATTTCATTCAGACGCTGATAGTACCAGGGTACGATCTTATCCAGCACCGACGTGCGGTCGGTCGGGCCCGCGGCGTTGGTGTGGTTGTATACCACGTCCATAATGACGTTCATCCCCAGATCCTGCTTGATCGCCTGAATCATGGTGCGGAACTCTTTGATGCGCGTCGTGCCTTCCGGATCGGTCGCGTAGGAGCCTTCCGGAACCGTGTAGTGGAACGGATCGTAGCCCCAGTTGTAGGAGTCGGTCTGCGCCACCAGCGTATTCAGCGCCTGCACCTGCGGATTATCCTGGCTATCGCTCTGCTTAAGCTGATTCAGCACCTCTTCCACGGTGGAGCCGCTGTCGCAGTATCCGGCGAACTCGCTGCTTTTCACCGCGCTGTTCACTTCGCACAGGCGGCTGAACGGCTGCTGAATATCGGCGACTTTGTCGCTGAACTCGTTTACCGTCGCCAGATCGAAGACCGGCAGCAGTTCAACGTGCGTGACGCCTGAAGCGGAGAGCTTCTTCAGATGCTGCACCATATTGCTGTCGCCGGCGGTCAACGCAAGGTATTTACCGCGCAGTTCGGCAGGAACGGTCTGGTCCCAGGCGGAGAGATCGCGAATATGCGATTCATGAATCGTCATCTTCGCTAAATCCGCTTTTGTCTTCTGGGCATGCGGCATCGTCAGGCTATCCCAGCCGTCAGGCTTCAGGGCGCTGTCGTTGAGATCGACCACCTGGCTGTACTCCGAGTTGGTCGACAGGCTATGCGCATACGGGTCGGTGACTTCGTACTGTTCAACCTTGCGCGACTGCGGGTGATAAACCGTCATCGCATAGCGGTAGAACGCGCCTTTCAGATCGCTACCGCCCTGCCACGACCACGCGCCGGAAGCGCTGTCGCGGGTCATCGGATGGCTGCCAATCACTTTTTTGTCCGCGCTGTAGACCACCACATCCACCTGCTGAGCGGTCGGCGCCCAGACGCGGAAGGTGACGCCGCCGTCGGCCAGCTGCGCGCCGTAGCTCAGGGCTTCCGCCGCTTCGGCATAGGTATCATCCAGCACGCCCGCCGTCTGTACCTGGGTGGCGGAAATCAGGATCCCGTCCTCTGCGGCGGCAATGGCGACCGTTTCTCCCTGCAGCAGCTCGTCAACGTTGGCGTTGTCCGGCAGCTTAAAGGCCGCATAGCTGGAAAGGTGCGGGAAGCGCATGCTGACCTGCTGGCTGACGGTAGTCGGCGTCAGTTTCAGATAGCGGTCGGTAAATTTGCCTTCGCCGTCGGCCGCCACTTTACTGCTGTGGCTGTAGTAGAGGCGCACGAGGGGCTTATCCTGCCCGCCCGGCCACAGCAGCGTATTTTTATCGACCCAGTGGGCTTCGGCCAGCGCGACGCCAAAAGCGGCGCGGAAGGCGTCGGCGCGGGAGTCATAGACCGCGCTGTTGCCGGCGATCACCGATACCGTACGATCGGTAAAGTCGCCAAACGACACCCGCAGGTCGCTATCGATCAGCTTATCGGTGCCGTCGCGAACGATAACGTTAATACAGCCGCTCTCTTTGTTGAGCGGGATCACCCAGTACGGGCCATATTTATCGCTGCCGCTCGGCGTGGTGCTGACGTCATTCCAGTCCGCTACCGGCGCGCTCAGCGCGTCGCAGGTTTCGTTGTTCCATAAGTAGAGGTTTTTACTGCTGTAGTCCGCAGCGCTACTGCTGGTGATGCCGGCGATATCCACCAGGTGAATGACCGCCTGCTTTTCTGTCGCCGTGGCCGCTTCGCCGGGTACGGCAACGTCAGGTAAACGTACAACCACATCCTGATTACCAGGAGTGTCGGGATTTCCAGAGGAAGAAGAGGATCCGTTATCGCAGCCGCTAAGTAAAACCAGCGATCCCAGAACCAGGGCATTACG
Source organism: Klebsiella sp. CN_Kp106 (assembly GCF_040064575.1). Taxonomy (NCBI): domain Bacteria; kingdom Pseudomonadati; phylum Pseudomonadota; class Gammaproteobacteria; order Enterobacterales; family Enterobacteriaceae; genus Klebsiella; species Klebsiella sp. CN_Kp106. Next base: position 69,725 of record NZ_JBEAIG010000002.1, read on the forward strand.
GGTATATCTGAGCATTCGATAGTCCCTATACATGCTGATTAAATTATATGAAGGGTTATATACGCGAAACTATTTCTGGCGCACTTAAGCACCATAAAAAAATAACGAGCATATCTTTAAAGCGCCGATAATTAGATATTCTTGCTCTCTCCGGTTCAATCATCCATTCGCTCATTACGTGGGGGCGTAGGCGGCCGGAGGAGAAAAAATAAAAAGGGAATGACGACCGCAATAGCCAAACTCTTTATGATTCGCAGCGACCTACGCAGATTCCCGCAATAAGCACGCTCACAATAAAAAATGCCCCACCAATATCGGTAGGGCGGTACCTTTTGCTGAGGGAAATAGAATGAGCAAAGGAATAAAAATGCATAATTCCGTGATGAGATTAACAATATCAAATAAAAAAATAATTAATTACGCGCCTCATATTGTGACGTCCATCATATTATTTTTTATCTGCCAGCAGCTCGCCCAATTAACCTGGAAAATAATTCTCCCGGTAAACTTTACGGATAACGCATTGAGCCCTGCCGATATGACGGCGCCCGCAACCCCCTCCCCGGAAACGGCGCTGCCGCGCTTTACGCTGTTTGGCCTTGCGGAGAAAACCTCCGCCTCCGCGCACGGCGGCAACCTCGACCAGGCGCCCGTTTCGGCGCTCAAACTGCGCGTTACCGGCCTGCTCGCCAGCACCGTTCCCTCTCGCGCCATCGCCATCATGATGAAAGGGAATCAACAGGTTAGCCTCGGGATTGGCGATAACACGCCGGGCGGAGAGGCGAAAATCGTCGCCATTTTCCCCGACCGCCTGATCGTTAATTACCGCGGCAGAAATGAGGCTATCCCGCTGTTTAACGACCCGCCCGCCGCCGGCAAAAATAGCGCCGCGCCGCCAGCCCGCCAATTGGCGCAGGAGCTCCGCGAGCAGCCGCAAAATATTCTTCATTACCTCAATATTTCGCCGGTCATGGTTAACGACAAGCTCAGCGGATATCGTCTGAATCCGGGCAAAGACCCGGCGCTATTTCGCCAGGCGGGTCTCAAGGAAAACGATCTGGCGATAGCCCTGAACGGCCTGGATCTTCGCGATAAAGAACAGTCCCGCCAGGCATTAGCCCAGCTACCGGAATTAACTGAAATAACTCTTACCGTTGAACGCGACGGCCAGAAACAAGATATTTATCTAGCCCTGAGGGATGAATAATTGATCATCGCCAACGTCATTCGCCCATTTTCCCTGATGCTGCTGGTATTCGCCGCGCTGTTATTCAAACCGGCCGCGGCGGAAGAGTTTTCCGCCAGCTTTAAGGGCACCGATATTCAGGAATTTATCAATACGGTGAGTAAAAACCTGAATAAAACGGTCATTATCGATCCCAGCGTACGCGGCACCATTACCGTGCGCAGCTACGATATGCTCAACGAAGAGCAATATTATCAATTCTTCCTCAGCGTCCTCGATGTCTATGGCTTCGCGGTGATTAATATGAATAACGGCGTACTGAAAGTCGTTCGTTCGAAGGATGCGAAAACCGCCGCGGTGCCGGTGGCGAGCGATGCCGCGCCGGGCATTGGCGATGAGGTCGTCACCCGCGTCGTGCCCCTGACCAACGTCGCGGCCCGCGATCTGGCGCCGCTGCTGCGCCAGCTTAACGATAACGCCGGCGCGGGCAGCGTGGTGCACTATGAACCCTCCAACGTCCTGCTGATGACCGGCCGCGCGGCGGTCATCAAGCGCCTGCTAACCATCGTCGAACGCGTCGATAACGCCGGAGACCGCAGCGTGGTGACCGTTCCCCTCGCCTGGGCCTCCGCCGCCGATGTGGTCAAGCTGGTGACCGAACTCAACAAAGACACCAGCAAATCGGCGCTGCCCGGCTCAATGGTCGCCAACGTGGTGGCCGATGAACGCACCAACGCGGTGCTGGTCAGCGGCGAGCCGAACTCCCGCCAGCGGATCATCGCGATGATTAAGCAGCTCGACCGCCAGCAGGCGACCCAGGGCAATACCAAAGTGATCTACCTGAAATACGCCAAAGCCTCCGACCTGGTGGAAGTGCTGACCGGCATCAGCAGCACGATGCAGAGCGAAAAGCAGGCCGCGAAGCCGGTGGCGGCGCTGGATAAAAATATCATTATCAAAGCGCACGGTCAGACCAACGCCCTGATTGTCACCGCCGCCCCGGACGTAATGAACGATCTGGAGCGGGTGATCGCCCAGCTGGATATCCGCCGCCCGCAGGTGCTGGTCGAAGCGATTATCGCCGAAGTGCAGGACGCTGACGGTCTCAACCTCGGCATCCAGTGGGCCAATAAAAATGCCGGGATGACCCAGTTCACCAACAGCGGTCTGCCGATATCCACGGCCATCGCCGGGGCCAACCAGTACAACAAAGACGGCACCGTCAGCAGCTCGCTGGCGAGCGCCTTAAGCTCCTTCAACGGCATTGCCGCTGGCTTCTACCAGGGCAACTGGGCGATGCTGTTAACCGCCCTTTCCAGCAGCACCAAGAACGATATTCTCGCGACGCCGAGTATCGTCACCCTCGACAACATGGAAGCCACCTTTAACGTCGGCCAGGAGGTCCCGGTGCTGACCGGCTCGCAAACCACCTCCGGCGATAACATCTTCAATACCGTCGAGCGCAAAACCGTCGGCATCAAGCTAAAAGTGAAGCCGCAGATCAACGAAGGCGATTCGGTTCTGCTGGAGATCGAACAGGAGGTCTCCAGCGTGGCGGACGCCGCCTCCAGCACCAGCTCGGATCTCGGCGCGACCTTCAATACCCGTACGGTCAATAACGCCGTGCTGGTCGGCAGCGGCGAAACGGTGGTCGTCGGCGGACTGCTGGATAAAAGCGTCTCCGACACCGCCGACAAAGTCCCTCTGCTCGGCGATATCCCGGTGATTGGCGCGCTGTTCCGCTCCACCAGCAAAAAGGTCTCCAAGCGCAACCTGATGCTGTTTATCCGCCCGACGGTGATCCGCGACCGCGACGAGTACCGTCAGGCTTCATCCGGGCAGTACACCGCGTTTAACGACGCCCAGAGCAAACAGCGCGGCAAAGAGAACAACGACGCGATGCTGAGTAACGATCTGCTGGAGATCTACCCGCGCCAGGATACCGCCGCGTTCCGCCAGGTCAGCGCCGCCATCGACGCCTTCAATCTGGGAGGCAATCTATGACCCCCGCCGCTGAACGACGCCCGCTGCTCCCCTTCGGCTACGCCCGCGCGCACAACGTGATGCTCCTGAGCAACGGCGAAAGCTGCGAGGTTTTCTGCCTCGCCGCCACCGCGCCGCAGGCGCTGCTGGAAGCCCGCAGGGTGGCCGGGATGCCGTTCAGCCTCGAGCGACTGGAAGCGGAGGCGTTCGAAAAGCTGCTGGTGCTGAGCTATCAGCGCGACTCCGCCGAGGCCCGGCGCATGATGGCGGATATCGGCAACGAGCTGGATCTGTACACCCTTGCCGAAGAGCTGCCGGACACCGACGACCTGCTGGATAGCGAAGACGACGCGCCGATTATCCGCCTGATTAACGCCATGCTCACCGAGGCTATCAAAGAGAAAGCGTCGGATATTCATATCGAAACCTATGAACGCCACCTGCAAATTCGCTTTCGCGTCGACGGCGTACTGCGCGAAATTCTGCGCCCCCAGCGCCGCCTCGCTGCGCTGCTGATCTCGCGCATTAAGGTGATGGCGAGCCTTGATATCACCGAAAAGCGCATTCCTCAGGACGGTCGCATGGCGCTGCGCATTGGCGGACGCGCCGTCGACGTGCGCGTCTCCACCCTGCCGTCGAGCTACGGCGAACGCGTTGTGCTGCGTCTGCTCGATAAAAACAGCGTCAATCTCGACCTGCTGACCCTCGGCATGTCGCCCGCGCTGCTTCAGCAGGTGGATGGACTGATCGCCCGCCCGCACGGCATCGTGCTGGTGACCGGGCCGACCGGTTCGGGAAAAAGCACCACCCTCTACGCCGCGCTGAGCCGCCTCGATGCCCGCGAGCGCAACATCATGACCATTGAAGATCCTATCGAATATGAGCTGGAGGGCATCGGTCAGACCCAGGTTAACGCGAAAGTCGATATGACCTTTGCCCGCGGGCTGCGCGCCATTTTGCGCCAGGACCCTGACGTGGTGCTGGTGGGCGAAATTCGCGACGGCGAAACGGCGCAGATCGCCGTTCAGGCTTCGCTAACCGGTCATCTGGTGCTCTCAACGCTGCACACCAACAGCGCGCTGGGCGCCATCTCGCGCCTGCAGGATATGGGCGTGGAGCCTTTTCTGCTCTCCACCTCGCTGCTGGCGGTGATGTCGCAGCGGCTGGTGCGCCGGCTCTGCCCGCACTGTCGCCAGCAGGAACCGGCGAATGCCGACACCGCCCGCCAGATGGAGATCGCTCCCGGCACGGCGCTCTGGCAGCCCCGGGGCTGCGCCGAGTGCGGCTTTACCGGCTATCGCGGACGTACCGGCATTCACGAACTGCTGCTGGTGGACGATCGCGTGCGTATGGCAATCCACCGCGGCGAAAACGAGGTGACGCTGATCCAGCAGCTGGGGGCGGACTATATCACCCTGCGCCACGCCGGACGGGACAAGGCGCTGGCGGGGATCACCAGCTGGCAAGAGGTGCTGCGGGTTAGCGAACAGCAGATCGCGGAGGCCTCCTGACATGGCGCTTTTTCGCTATCAGGCTGTTGATGAAAACGGTAAAACCCGGCGCGGCGTCCAGCAGGCGGACTCCGCCCGCCACGCTCGCCAGCTGCTGCGGGAAAAGGGCTGGCTGGCGCTGGACATCGCCCCGGCAGCCGGCAGCGGCGGGCAACTGCGCTTTATTCGCCGCACCAACGCCCGCGATCTCGCCCTCGTTACCCGCCAGTTGGCGACGCTGGTCGCCGCCGCCATCCCGCTGGAAAAAGCGCTCGACGCGGTGGCCCAGCAGTGTGAAAAAAACCAGCTGAAAACCCTGATTGCCGGCGTGCGCGGCAAAGTGCTGGAAGGCCATTCGCTGGCGGAAGCGATGCGCGGCTACCCGGGCTGCTTCGACGCGCTCTACTGCGCGATGGTCGCCGCCGGAGAAGCCTCCGGCCACCTCGACGGCGTGCTGAACCGGCTGGCGGACTATACCGAACAGCGCCAGCAGCTGCGCGCCCGGCTGCTGCAGGCGATGATTTACCCCATCGTGCTGACCCTGGTGGCGGTCAGCGTGATCGTCATTCTGCTATCGACGGTGGTGCCGAAGGTTGTCGAGCAGTTTATCCACCTTAAGCAGGCGCTGCCGTTTTCCACCCGCCTGCTGATGGCGATGAGCGATGTGCTGCGCGCCGCCGGTCCGTGGCTGCTGCTGGCCGCCATGCTCGTCGCTCTGCTGCTGCGCTACCTGCTGCGGCAGCCGGCAAAGCGGCTGGCCTGGCACAGGCTGCTGCTGCGCCTGCCGCTGATTGGCCGGGTCGCGCGCAGCGTTAACAGCGCCCGCTACGCCCGCACCCTGAGCATTCTCAACGCCAGCGCCGTTCCGCTGCTGCTGGCGATGCGCATCAGCGCGGAAGTATTAAGCAACGCCTGGGCGAAGCGCCAGCTGGAAGCCGCCAGCGACGCGGTTCGCGAAGGCGTCAGCCTGCATCGCGCGCTCGAAATGACCAAGCTGTTCCCGCCGATGATGCGCTACATGGTCGCCAGCGGCGAACAGAGCGGCGAGCTCAACGGCATGCTGGAGCGCGCGGCGGATAACCAGGACCGGGATTTGAGCGCGCAAATTCAGCTGGCCCTCAGCCTGTTTGAACCTTTGCTAATAGTGGCGATGGCCGGCATGGTGCTGTTTATCGTCCTCGCCATCCTGCAACCGATACTGCAGCTCAATACCCTGATGAGTATGTAATTGTTCTAATGGAGAAAAATATGCAACGACAGCGCGGATTCACCTTACTGGAAATCATGGTGGTGATTGTTATCCTCGGCGTGCTCGCCAGCCTCGTGGTGCCCAACCTGATGGGCAACAAGGAAAAGGCCGACCGGCAAAAAGTGGTCAGCGATCTTGTGGCGCTCGAGGGGGCGCTGGACATGTACAAACTGGATAACAGCCGCTATCCCACCACCGAGCAGGGGCTGCAGGCGCTGGTCAGCGCGCCATCGGCCGAGCCGCACGCGCGCAACTATCCTGAAGGCGGCTATATTCGCCGTCTGCCGCAGGATCCCTGGGGCAGCGATTACCAGCTGCTGAGCCCCGGCCAGCACGGACAGGTGGATATTTTCAGCCTCGGGCCGGACGGCGTACCGGAGAGCAATGACGATATCGGTAACTGGACAATCGGGAAGAAATAGTGCGACAGCGCGGCTTTACGTTGCTGGAGATGATGCTCATTTTGCTGCTGATCGGCGTCAGCGCGGGCATGGTGATGCTGGCCTTCCCCGCCTCGCGCGACGATAGCGCGGCGCAGGCGCTGGCGCGCTTTGAGGCGCAGCTGCGCTTTGTCCAGCAACGAGGGCTGCAAACCGGCCAGTTTTTTGGCGCCTCGGTGCATCCCGATCGCTGGCAGTTTCTGGTCTTACAGCCCCGCGAAAGCAACGACCCGCCCCCGGCCGGCGACGACTGGAACGGCTATCGCTGGCTCCCCCTGCGCGCCGGACGCGTCGCCACCTCGGGCAGCATCGCCGGGAACACGCTGCATCTCACTTTTCCGCAGGGCGAGGCCTGGACGCCGGGCGACAATCCCGATGTGCTGATCTTTCCCGGCGGTGAGATGACGCCGTTCCGGCTGACCGTCGGCGAGGGACCGGGTATCGCGTTTAATGCGCGCGGCGAAAGCCTGCCCGAACCGCAGGAGGCGCCATGAAAAAGCAGGCCGGTATGACGCTGATTGAAGTGATGGTCGCCCTGGCGGTCTTCGCCCTCGCCGGGCTGGCGGTGATGCAGGCCACGCTCCAGCAAACCCGCCAGCTGGGTCGTATGGAGGAGAAAACCCTGGCCGGCTGGCTGGCGGATAATCAGCTGGTGCAGCTCCGGCTGGAAAATCGCTGGCCCGCGCTGAGCTGGTCGGAAACCACGGTGCAGGCGGCGGGCGTCAGCTGGCACATTCGCTGGCAGGGGGTGGAGACCGACCTGCCGCAGCTGCGGGCGCTGGACGTTGAAGTCCGCCGCGCCAAAAGCGATAAAATGCCCGTCTCTTCGCTGCGCACCTACGTGACGCCGCCATGATCCAGCGCGCTCGCGGATTTACCCTCGTCGAAATGCTGCTGGCGCTGGCTATCCTCGCCGCGCTCAGCGTCGCTGCGGTCACGGTGCTGCAAAACGTGATGCGCGCCGATACGCTCACCCGCGATAAGGGCGGGCGCATGCAGGCGTTACAGCTAACGTTCAGCCAGATAGCGGCGGACTTTAGCCAAATCATTCCCCGCCGCAGCCGCGACAGCGCGAGCCTCTTTTTTGCCGGACGTTTTCAGCTCGGCAGCGACGACTGGGCGATCGCCTTTAACCGCAACGGCTGGCCCAATCCTTTGGGGATCCTGCCGCGTTCGGAAATTCAGAACGTCAGCTACCGCCTGCGCGGGGATCGGCTGGAGCGTCTGAGCTACGACCAGCAGGACCCGCTGCCCGGTAGTCTGCCCACGGTGACCGTTATGCAGCGCAACGTGCAGGCGTTTCGCCTGCGCTTTTACGCCAGCGGCCGCTGGCAGGATGAATGGCAGCAGACGCAGACGCTGCCGCAGGGGCTGGAAGTCACCCTGACGCTGGAGCAGTCCGGCGAGATCCGCCGGCTGTTTCTGCTTACGCCAGGAGGCAGCCAATGAATACCCGCCAGCGCGGCGTCGCCCTGCTTATGGTGCTGCTGATCCTCGCTCTGATGATGGTGCTGGCGAGCGCCATGACCGAACGCAGCGCGCGGATGTATCAGCAAACCGCCACTACCCTCGATAACCTGCAGGCTAAATGGTACGCGCTGGGGGCGGAAACCCTGGCGGCGGCGCTGCTGCAACGCGACGCGCTCGACTCGCCGAACCAGACCCATCTGGCGCAGAACTGGGCCCAGCGGGGGCGCCGCTTTGCGGTCAATGATGGCGAGATCTACGCCACGATTACCGACGCTCAGGCCTGCTTCAACCTCAACGCCATTAACCAGCTCAGCGGCGACGAAAGCGTTGAAATCCCTTATCCCGCGCAGGTTTTTACCCGACTGCTGGAAAACCTCGGCAGCGAGCCGCTGCGCGCCTTACATCTGACCGCCGCCCTGCGCGACTGGGTGGATAGCGATCGCCAGGCGCTGCTGAACGGCGCGGAAGACGAAGTCTATATGGCGCAATCCCCCGGCTATCTGACCGGCAATCAGCCGCTGCAGGACGTCAGCGAGCTGCGTCTGCTGGCCGGGATGGACGCCGCGCTCTATCAGCGTCTGCTGCCCTACGTTTGCGCCCTGGCGGACGAGACGCTGCAGGTGAACGTCAATACCCTGCAGCCCGCTCAGGCCGCGCTGCTGGCGGCGCTCTTCCCCGCTGAACTCACCCTCGTCGAAGCCCGGCAACTGCTGCAGGCCCGCGCGGCCACCGGCTGGAGCAGCGTCGCCGCCTTCCTGTCGCAGCCGCTATTACAAAAAACCGATACCGCCGCCGCGCGTCCGTGGCTGGCGGTGCACAGCGAGCGCTTTATCGCCACCTTCAGCGTGGTGATGGGCAGCGCCCGCTATCAGCAACGCAGTCTCCTGCAAAAGCAGGGGCGAACCTTCAGCGTCGTCCAGCGGCGCTACGGAATCTATTGGGTAGCCGATGAATAACCACCATACTTTTTCCGCCGCCGTGCTGATTATTCGCCTCAATCCCGATGCCGCGACGGCGATATGGCGGCTAGCCGCGCCGGGCGACGCGGCGCAGACTGGCGAGTGGCATCCTGACGCTGGCGACCCGACGCTCAGCCTGCTGGCGCAGCGTCATCCGGCCTGGGTGCTGGTGCCCGCCAGCGACTGCGCGTTTCATCGCGTTACCCTGCCCGCCGGCGCGCGCCGAAATGCGCAGCAGGCGCTGGCGTTTTTACTCGAAGAACAGCTGGCAACGGAGATCGAAGAGAGCCATTTTGCCCTGATCCACCGGGATAAAAGCGACTGTGCCGTGGCGGTGGTCGGGCGGGAGAAGATGCGCGCATGGCAGGCCTGGTGCGAGGGGCTCGGACTGAACGTGCTGGCCCTGACGCCGGATGCCCTTGCCCTGCCGCAGAACCCGACCGGCTGGAGCGCCGTACGCTGCGGCGAACAGTGGCTGTTTCGCTGCGAGACGTGCAGCGGTATGGCGGTGGAAACCCCATGGCTCGGCGAACTGCTGGCCCACTGGCCCCATATCGCGCCCATCGCCTGCTACTCGCCGCCGCCGGATATCGCCGCGCCGTGGCAGCCTCGCCCGGCGCAGGATTTGCTGGCGCTGGCGGCGAGCAACCCGCAGGCGCGCAAAATCTGCTTACGCCAGGGCAATTTTGCCGCGAAACGCCGGCCGCCGACGCCTCGACGCTGGCGGCCGGCGATTGTCGCAACCCTGGCGCTACTGCTGCTGTGGAGCGGAAATCGCCTCCACGACCATCTCGCCCTGGCTCGTCAGGCCGACGCCGCCGTGCAGGCCAGCCGTGATTTTTACCGCCAGTGGTTCAAAGCGGAAAAAAATCTCGTCAATCCACGCCTGCAAATGCAGCAGCATCTGCGCCGTCTGGAAAGCGTGAGCGCCCGGCCGGCGCTCATCTCACGGCTCGGCGCCCTACAGCAAATCATCGCCGAAACGCCGGGCATTCGCCTGCGAACCCTGAGCTATGATGCCGGGCGCAACGCGCTGCAGCTGGAGATATCCGCCGTTTCATCGCAGGCCCTGGCGCAGTTCAGCCAGCGGGCGCGGGCGGGGTTTCGCGTGCAGACCGGCGAGATGAAGCCGCGCGCCGACGGTATTGAAGGGCGTCTGACGCTGGAGGGGAACGATGGATAACCTGCTTGCCTTATGGCAACAGCGTACGCGCCGCGAACGGCATCTGCTGCTGGGGATGGGCGTCATGCTGCTTATTGGCCTGATTTATTACGCCCTCTGGCAGCCCTGGCAAAATCGCGAGGCGCAGTGGCGGCAAACGCTGGCCAGGGAGCAGTCCAGCCTGCGGTGGATGCGCCAGCAGACCCCGCTTCTCCAGCAGCTTAACCAGCGGAAACCTTCTGCCGCGCCGGAAGAACCCTCGACGGTGATTATGCGCGAAGCCGGCCGCCACGGTATCGCTATCGTTCGCCTGCAGCCGCAGGGCTCCCGCCTGAGCCTTACCGTGCAGCCCGCCGATTTCCAGGCGCTGATGGCATGGCTGGACGCGCTGGGGCAGGCGGGGATGACCACCGCCACCCTGGCGGTGACCGCCGTGGCGCAGCAGCCCGGTTGGGTGACGATTAATACGCTGGTGCTGGAGCGCAGCGATGAAAAATAAACTCACTATCGCCCTGCTGCTGGCGGCGGTCTATCTCTTCTGGCTGCTGTTTAGCGCGCCGGCGCGGCTGCTTACTCTGGCGCTACCGGACGGCGCGCGGCTCGGCGAAACCACGGGCACCCTGTGGCAAGGAGAAGCCCGTCAGGCCAGCTGGCGCGGTTTTGACATCGCCCATTTACGCTGGGAGTTTGGCTTTTCGTCGTGGCTTCCCGGCTGGCATATCGCGTTTAACGACCCCTCCGGCCTGCGCGGCCAGGCCTGGCTGCACGGTCTGAACGACGTTGTGGTGCGCGAGGGACGACTCGCGGCGCCGGCCCGGACGATCGGCCAGCGGTTAGCATCCGGCATACCGCTGGAGGCTCGCGGTCAGGTTGTGCTGACGCTGCCCGAGGCCCGCTTTAACGCCGGCGGTTGCCGACAGATGACCGCCGGCACCGTGCAGTGGCGGGACGCGGCGCTCAGCTCCCCCGCCGGGTCGCTCGAACTGGCCCAGGTCAACGGCAAACTAAGCTGTACCCCGGCGGGCGCGCTGGCTGTCGCCCTGACCCAGGACTCCCGTCAGCTTAGTCTCGCAGGACAGGGCGTTCTGACGCCCAACGGGCGCTATACGTTTAACGGTACGCTGCAGACCCGCCAGACGGCTCCGGCGCTGCTGACGCTGCTGCTCGCGCAAAACGGCCGCAAAGATGAGCAGGGGCGCACGCCGTGGCAGTGGCAGGGGCAGTGGCGCTCCGGGGAGAAAAAATAGAGATGGAAAATATCGCGCTGTTACCCGAGTTCGCCGCGCAATTCCCGTTAATCTGGGGCGGCTTTTTATTCCTGTCCGGACTGGCGTTCGGCAGCTTTTTTAACGTCGTTATCCATCGTTTACCGCTGATGATGGAACGCGCAGAGGGGGTGAATCTCTGCCTCCCCGCGTCGTTCTGCCCGCAGTGCCGTCAGCCTATCGCCTGGCGGGACAATATCCCGCTGCTGAGCTTTTTATGGCTCAGGGGGCGCGCGCGCTGCTGCGGGCAGCCGATCTCGCGTCGCTATCCCCTGATGGAGCTGACGACCGGCGCGCTGTTTGTACTCGCGGGGTACCTGATGGCTCCGGGCATGCCGCTGCTGGGCGGGCTAACTTTCGTGTCCGTACTGCTGATCCTCGCCGCCATCGACGCGCAAACGCAGCTGCTGCCTGACAGGCTGACGCTGCCGCTGCTGTGGGCCGGTCTGCTGTTCAATCTTTCCGATACCTTCGCGCCGCTGGCGGAGGCGGTCATTGGCGCGATGGCCGGGTATTTGTCGCTGTGGTCGGTGTACTGGGTGTTCCGTCTGCTGACCGGTAAAGAGGCGCTGGGCTACGGCGATTTCAAGCTGCTGGCGGCGCTCGGCGCGTGGCTCGGCTGGCAGCCGCTGCCGCAGACGCTGCTGCTGGCTTCCGCCAGCGGTCTGGTCTGGACGCTGCTGCAGCGCCTGGTAACCCGTCGTTCGCTCGAACAACCTCTGGCCTTCGGCCCCTGGCTGGCGCTGGCGGGCGGCGGCATCTTTTTGTGGAGCCAGGTATAACCCCCCCTGCTCGCGCTGCGCTTAGCAGGGCTACGGGCGGTGCTGGTCCGGTAGCCCGGGTAAGGCGTTTATGCCGCAACCCGGGAACTCTCCGGCTACGAATACTTTTTGGTGCGCCGGGTCGGGGCGGTATTGGCCGGATCGTCGGGCCAGACGTGCTTGGGATAGCGCCCTTTCATCTCTTTTTGCACCTCGCGGTAGCTCCCCTGCCAGAAGGCGCCTAAATCGCGGGTGATCTGCAGCGGGCGCTGCGCCGGTGAAAGCAGCTCCAGCACCAGCGGCACGCGCCCCTGGGCGATAGTCGGAGTGGTCGCTTCGCCAAACATCTCCTGCATCCGCACCGCCAGCGCCGGCGGGTTTTCATCGTGATAACGAATGGCGATGCGGCTACCGGTCGGCACCGTATAGTGCGTGGGCAGCTCGCTGTCCAGCTTCTGGCGCAGCGGCCACGGCAGCCAGTTTTGCAGCGCCTGACGCACGTCCAGCGCCTTCAGGGCGCGCAGCGAATGGACGCCCGCCATCTGCGGCAGCAGCCACTGTTCAAGCGAGGCCAGCAGCGACGCCTCGTCAACGGCCGGCCACGCCTCCTCCGGCAGCCACCGCGCCGCACAGTGTAGCCGCAGACGCAGCTGCTCCGCCTCCGGCGTCCAGCTGAGCACGCTCAGTCCCTTCTCGCGGATCCCGTTGAGCATCGCCTGGTGCAGCTCCTCCTCCGACGGCTTCGCCAGCGGCTGGGTCTTAATCACCAGGCGTCCGATACAGGTGCGCCGCCAGGCCTTCAGCGTTCCTAACGCCTCATCCCACTCGACGATATCGGAACGCCGGGCCAGGGCCGGACACTGCTCAATCAACGCGTGAATATCGACCGGCAGCGCCAGCAGGATCCGCGCGTCCGGCGATGCGCTTCCCTGCAGCAGCAGCGGCGCAATCAACCATTCGTGGCGGCCCAGCGCATCGTCGGCGTCGAGCATCGCCCCCATCCCGTTAGCCAGCTGGTAGCGCCCCTCCTGGCCGCGACGATGGGCGATACGGTCGGCAAAAGCGGAGGCCAGCAGCGCCGCGATGCTGTCGGCGTCGGGCTGACCGCCGCGAACCGCCAGCCTTTTCATCAGCTGCTGCGCCCGCTGCTGCCAGTTACCCTGCTGACGGGCAAACGCCGCGCTAAGATCGCTATTGCCGCCGCGCGGCGGCTCTTCAAGGATCGCCGCCAGTTTAGCCGCCGTGGCGGCGCTATCGGCATCCTCCGCCGCGGTCAGCATCGCCGCCAGGCGCGGATCGTTGCCCAACGCCGCCATTTTGCGCCCGTGCGCCGACAGCCGCTCGCCTTCCAGCGCAGAAAGGTCGGTGAGCAGACGCCGGGCCGCCGCCAGGTTGGTCGCAGGCGGCAGATCCAGCCAGCTGAGCTGGGCCGGGTCCTGGCATCCCCACTGCAGCAGCTCCAGCAGCAGCGACGACAGATCGCTTTGCAGAATTTCCGGGTCGCCCTGCGCCGCCGCGCGCTCGGCCTGCTCTTTAGCCAGCAGATGCAGGCAGATCCCCGGTTCCAGACGCCCGGCGCGTCCGGCGCGCTGGGTCATTGAGGCCTGGCTGATGCGCTGCGTCACCAGGCGAGTGAGCCCGGTGCGGGCGTCAAAGCGGGCGACGCGCTCCTGGGCGCTATCCACCACCAGCCGAATCCCCTCGATGGTCAGACTGGTCTCGGCGATATTGGTCGCCAGCACCACTTTGCGCATCCCGGCGGGCGCGGGCAGTATCGCCTTACGCTGCTCGCTCAGCGGCAGCGCGCCGTACAGGGGGCAAAGGATCACATCGCTCGCCACCCGCTCCGCCAGCCGCTCCTGAACGCGCTGAATCTCTCCCACCCCGGGCAGAAACAGCAGCATTGAGCCATTTTCGCTGCGCAGCAGCTCCGCGGCGGCCACCGCCACCGCCTCGTCAAAGCGCTGATGGGCCGGCAGCGGCAGAAAACGCCGCTCAACCGGAAACGCGCGCCCTTCGGAAACGATAACCGGCGCCTCCGGCAGCAGCCGCTGCAGGCGTTCATTGTCCAGCGTCGCCGACATAATCAGCAGTTTGAGATCGTCGCGCAGTCCCTGCTGAACGTCGAGCAGCAGCGCCAGCGCCAGATCCGCCTGCAGGCTGCGTTCGTGGAATTCATCGAGGATCGCCAGCCCCACGCCGCTCAGCTCCGGATCGCGCTGGATCATCCGCGTTAAAATACCTTCGGTCACCACTTCGAGGCGCGTGTTCGGCCCGACGCAGGTCTCCGCGCGCATGCGATAGCCCACGGTCTCGCCGGGCTTCTCTCCCAGCAGTTCCGCCAGCCGCTGCGCCACGTTACGCGCGGCCAGCCGCCGCGGCTCCAGCAGGATTATGCGTCCGTTGATGTTACCTTCGGCGAGGATTTGCAGCGGCAGCCAGGTGGATTTCCCGGCGCCGGTTGGCGCATTAAGCAGAACCTGCGGCGCATGCTGCAGGGCAGAGAGAAGTTCAGGGAGGACGGCGGCAACCGGCAATGAGGACACGAAACGCTCCGGAGGTTAACATTTGCGGGCAAGCATTGTAGCATCCCGGTAATTCATTACCGAGTCTCTATCATGTCCGAGCCGAAAAGGCTGTTTTTCGCCATTGAACTTCCCGGGGACGTTCAGCAGCAGATCGTGCACTGGCGCGCCGCCAGCTTTCCCGGCGATGCGGGTCGACCGGTGGCGGCGGCTAACCTCCATCTGACGCTGGCGTTTCTTGGCGAGGTGAGCGCGGACAAGCAGCGGGCGCTGTCAGCGATGGCCGGACGGATCCGCCAGCCGGGCTTTACCCTGACGCTTGACGATGCCGGGCAGTGGCTGCGTTCGCGGGTAGTGTGGCTGGGCACCCGTCAGCCGCCGCGCGGGGTGCTGCAATTAGCGAATATGCTGCGCGCCCAGGCCGCCCGCAGCGGCTGCTATCAGAGCCCGCAGCCGTTTCATCCGCATATCACCCTGCTGCGCGACGCGCGCCACGCGGTGCCGATTCCGCCGCCCGGATTTAGCTGGGCGTTTGCGGTCAACGAATTTGTGCTCTACGAATCCAGCTTTAGCCGCGGGCGCACCCGCTATCAGGCGCTGGAACGTTATCCCTTCGACAAGGAAAGCTGATGCTGTTCACTCCTCCCCTGCAGTCCGCCACCCTGGTTAAACGTTACAAACGGTTTCTCGCCGACGTGGTCACCCCCGACGGCCGCGAGCTGACCCTGCACTGCCCCAACACCGGCGCCATGACCGGCTGCGCCGCACCGGGGGATACCGTCTGGTATTCCACCTCAGATAATCCTAAGCGCAAATATGCCCACACGTGGGAATTAACTGAAACCGTAGAGGGCGCGACAATTTGTGTTAATACTCTACGTGCTAACACGTTGGCAAAAGAGGCGATTCTGGCAGGAAATATTCCCGAGCTTTTGGGCTATAACACGCTGAAAAGCGAAGTGAAGTATGGTGATGAAAGCAGCCGCATTGATATTCTGTTACAAGCAGATGACCAACAAAACTGCTATATTGAAGTGAAATCGGTTACGTTGGCGGAAAAGGAATACGGTTACTTCCCCGATGCGGTTACCGCACGCGGTCAGAAGCACCTGCGGGAGCTGATGAGCGTGGCGGCAGCGGGCGATCGGGCGGTGATTTTGTTCGCCGTGCTGCACTCGGCGATAGACCGTTTCTCACCCGCGCATCATATTGATGCCAGATACGCACAGCTATTGATTGAGGCGCAAAACAAGGGGGTGGAAATTCTCGCCTACAAGGCGGAACTTTCTACCGAGATGATGACTCTGAATAAGCCGATTACCGTGGTGTTAACCCCCGGTAAATAAACGGCTAAATAGTATTCGGGTCGCGAGCGCAAATACGCTTTTCCTCACAGGGTTGTCAAGTGTAACGTTTAGATAATTGCTATCCGGAAAAGCATCTGCTATTTATAGCGGCCTGATTTTTCCCCCAACACGGGGATCGATAGTGCGTGTTAAGGAGAAGCAACATGCAAGAAGGGCAAAACCGTAAAACATCGTCCCTGAGTATTCTCTCCATCGCTGGGGTGGAGCCGTACCAAGTGAAGCCGGGCGAAGAGTATATGAACGAAGCCCAGCTGGCGCACTTCAAGCGCATTCTTGAAGCGTGGCGTAATCAACTTAGGGATGAAGTGGATCGCACCGTAACGCATATGCAGGATGAAGCTGCTAACTTCCCGGATCCGGTAGACCGTGCCGCTCAGGAAGAAGAGTTCAGCCTGGAGCTGCGTAACCGCGACCGCGAACGTAAACTGATCAAAAAGATCGAGAAAACGCTGAAAAAAGTCGAAGACGAAGATTTCGGCTTCTGTGAATCCTGTGGCGTTGAGATTGGTATCCGTCGTCTGGAAGCGCGTCCGACCGCCGACCTGTGCATTGATTGCAAAACGCTGGCGGAAATTCGCGAAAAACAGATGGCAGGCTAATCACTTCGCTGACGCATCTCTGGCGGGAGCTTTCTCCCGCCCTGATGCTTTAGTCATACGATGACAGATTCCCACTACATCGGGCGCTTTGCCCCCTCACCTTCCGGCGAACTCCACTTCGGCTCATTGATTGCCGCGCTTGGCAGCTATCTGCAGGCTCGGGCACAGAACGGTATCTGGCGCGTGCGCATTGAAGATATCGATCCGCCGCGTGAAGTCCCCGGCGCCGCCGAGACTATTCTTCGTCAGTTAGAGCACTTCGGCCTGCACTGGGACGGAGAGGTACTCTGGCAGTCAAAACGCCACGAAGCCTATCGTGAGCGCCTGGCCTGGCTACGCGAGCAGGGCCTCTGCTACTACTGCACCTGCACCCGCGCGCGTATCCACGCTATTGGCGGCCTTTACGACGGCCACTGCCGGGATTTACGCCTCGGCGCGGAAAACGCCGCTCTGCGCCTGCGGCAAACGCGTCCGGTCCTTGAATTTTATGACCAGTTGCGCGGTACGATCGTCGCCGACGAGCCTCTGGCGCGTGAAGATTTTATTATCCACCGTCGCGATGGGCTGTTCGCCTATAATCTGGCGGTGGTGGTGGACGATCATTTTCAGGGCGTCAGCGAAATCGTCCGCGGCGCCGATCTTATCGAGCCGACGGTGCGGCAAATTTCGCTCTATCAGCATTTTGGCTGGCAGGCGCCGGACTATATCCATTTGCCGCTGGCCCTCAACGCGCAGGGCAATAAACTGTCGAAGCAAAACCACGCTCCGGCGTTATCTACAGGCGATCCGCGCCCGGAAATTGTGCGGGCGCTAACGTTTCTTAATCAGGATGTCATTCAGGAATGGCAGACGCTGAGCATTGAGGATTTACTCAAGTACGCGGTAGCGAACTGGCGGCCGGAGCAAATCCAGCATTCTCAAATGCGTTCTGCTGAGCTATGATTAGCCGCTATTTTTTTGTCCTGAAGTCCGTCTGACACTACGAGGTGTACCATTTTTACCCGAGTCGCTAATTTTTGCCGTAAGGTGCTAAGCCGTGAAGAGCGCGAGGCAGAAGCCGCCGTCGAACAACTACATATGACGGTTATCCCGCGCGAGCAGCATGCAATTTCCCGCAAAGATATCAGTGAAAATGCCCTCAAGGTCATGTACAGACTCAATAAGGCGGGCTACGAATCGTGGCTGGTCGGCGGCGGCGTACGCGATCTGCTGCTGGGCAAAAAACCCAAAGATTTTGACGTCACCACCAACGCCACGCCGGAGCAGGTGCGTAAGCTGTTCCGCAACTGCCGTCTGGTCGGCCGTCGCTTCCGCCTGGCGCACGTAATGTTCGGGCCGGAAATTATCGAAGTCGCGACCTTCCGCGGCCACCATGAAGGCCACACCACCGATCGCGTCACCTCCCAGCGCGGCCAGAACGGCATGCTGCTGCGCGACAACATCTTCGGTTCGATTGAAGAAGACGCCCAGCGTCGCGACTTTACCATCAACAGCCTCTATTACAGCGTGGCGGATTTCACCGTCCGCGACTACGTCGGCGGCATGAAAGATCTGCAGGATGGCGTCATCCGGCTGATCGGCGATCCGGAAACCCGCTATCGCGAAGATCCGGTGCGCATGCTGCGCGCGGTGCGTTTTGCGGCGAAGCTCGGCATGAGCATCAGCGAAGAGACCGCCGAGCCGATCCCACGCCTGGCGACGCTGCTGCACGATGTGCCGCCGGCGCGCCTGTTTGAAGAGGTGTTAAAGCTGCTGCAGGCCGGCGACGGCTATCAAACCTATCTCCTGCTGCGCGAATATAATCTGTTCCAGCCGCTGTTCCCGACCATTACCCGCTACTTCACCGAGCGCGGCGATAGTCCGATGGAGCGCATCATCAGCCAGGTGCTGAAGAATACCGATAACCGCATTCGCAACGATATGCGCGTTAACCCGGCGTTCCTGTTCGCGGTAATGTTCTGGTATCCGCTGCTGGAAACGGCGCAGAAAATCGCCCAGGAAAGCGGGCTGGCCTACTACGACGCCTTCGCGCTGGCGATGAACGACGTGCTGGACGAAGCCTGCCGCACGCTGGCGATCCCGAAACGCATCACTACTCTGGTGCGCGATATCTGGCAGCTTCAGCTGCGGATGTCCCGCCGTCAGGGCAAACGCGCGTGGAAGCTGATGGAGCATCCCAAATTCCGCGCCGCCTACGATCTGCTGGAGCTGCGCGCCGGCGCCGAAAACAGCAGCGAACTGCAGCGTCTGACCAAATGGTGGGGCGAGTTCCAGGTCGCCGCGCCGCCGGATCAGAAAGATATGCTGGATGATTTAGGCGACGATCCGGCTCCGCGCCGCCGCCACCGTCGTCCGCGTAAACGCGCGCCGCGCCGCGAAGGCAGCGCATGACGCTCGCTTATATCGCTATCGGCAGCAATCTGGCCTCGCCGTTGGAGCAGGTTAACGCTGCCGTTAACGCGCTGGCGGAGATTCCTGACAGCCGGGTGATAAGCGTTTCCTCTTTCTACCGTACGCCGCCGCTGGGGCCGCAGGATCAGCCTGACTACCTCAACGCCGCCGTGGCGCTGGAGACGTCTCTCGCCCCAGAGGCGCTGCTCGACCACACTCAGCGCATTGAGCTGCAGCAGGGCCGCACGCGTAAAGCTGAACGCTGGGGACCGCGCACGCTGGACCTCGACATCATGCTGTTCGGCAATGAGGTGATTAACACCCCGCGCCTGACCGTGCCGCACTACGATATGCAAAACCGCGGCTTTATGCTGTGGCCGCTGTTTGAAATTGCGCCTGAGCTATGTTTCCCCGACGGTTTGGCATTGCGCGACGTGCTGGCCAATCTCGGCGCGGAAAAACCCGCGAGCTGGTAATACCCCTTCATTTTTTAGCAATTACGGCGATCGTGGTAATCGGTTGCCTAAAACCATTGCCCCCCTGAATGCGGCTGCTAGAATGCCGGTTAAAATGACTTTCATCATCAGGAAACGTTATGAAACCGACCACTATCGCCCTGCTGCAGAAATGCAAACAGGAGAAGAAACGCTTCGCCACTATCACCGCCTACGACTACAGCTTTGCAAAGCTGTTTGCCGATGAGGGTATCAACGTGATGCTGGTCGGCGATTCGCTGGGCATGACGGTGCAGGGCCACGACTCCACCCTGCCGGTGACCGTAGAAGACATTGCCTATCACACGCGCGCGGTGCGCCGCGGAGCGCCCAACTGTCTGCTGCTCGCCGATCTGCCGTTTATGGCTTACGCCACGCCGGAACAGACCTTCGAGAACGCCGCCATCGTGATGCGCGCGGGAGCCAATATGGTCAAAATCGAGGGCGGCGCATGGCTGGCGGACACCGTGAAAATGCTTGCCGAGCGCGCGGTGCCGGTGTGCGGGCACCTCGGTCTGACGCCCCAGTCGGTGAACGTCTTCGGCGGCTATAAAATTCAGGGCCGCGGCGATGCCGGGCAAGTTCTGCTGGATGACGCGCTGGCGCTAGAAGCGGCGGGCGCACAGCTGCTGGTGCTGGAGTGCGTACCGGTCGAGCTGGCGAAACGCGTCACCGAGGCGTTAACCATCCCGGTGATCGGCATCGGCGCGGGCAACGTCACCGACGGGCAAATCCTCGTCATGCATGACGCATTCGGCATCACCGGCGGCCATATTCCCAAATTTGCCAAAAATTTCCTGAGCACAGCGGGCGACATGCGCGCCGCGGTACGGCAATATGTTGCCGAAGTGGAGTCCGGCGTCTATCCGGGCGAAGAACACAGTTTCCATTAAGGAGTGTTGTTGTGCTGATTATTGAAACCCTGCCGCTGCTGCGCCAGCATATCCGTCGTTTACGCCAGGAAGGCAAGCGCATTGCGCTGGTTCCCACCATGGGCAACCTGCACGATGGTCATATGAAGCTGGTTGATACCGCCAAAGCCAGCGCGGATGTGGTGGTGGCCAGTATCTTCGTCAACCCCATGCAGTTCGACCGCGCCGAGGATCTGGCGCGCTATCCGCGTACCCTGCAGGACGATTGCGAAAAGCTGAACAAGCGTAAGGTCGATTTTGTCTTTGCCCCTGCCGCGGCGGAAATCTATTCGCACGGCCTCGAAAATCAGACTTACGTGGATGTTCCGGGGCTGTCGACGATGCTCGAGGGCGCCAGTCGTCCAGGCCACTTCCGCGGCGTTTCCACTATCGTCAGCAAGCTGTTCAACCTGATCCAGCCGGACGTCGCCTGCTTCGGCGAAAAAGACTTCCAGCAGCTGGCGCTGATCCGCAAAATGGTGGCCGATATGGGCTACGACATCGAGATTATCGGCGTGCCGATTATGCGCGCGAAAGATGGGCTGGCGCTCAGTTCGCGCAACGGCTATCTCAGCGCAGACCAGCGCAAAGTTGCGCCGGGGCTGTATAAGGTGATGAATGGCGCGGCGGAGAAGCTGGCGGCCGGCGAGCGCAATCTTGACGAGATTATCGCGATTGCCGCGCAGGAGCTGAACGAAAAAGGCTTCCGCGCCGATGATATCCAGATCCGCGATGCCGACACGCTGCTCGACCTGACGGAAAACAGCCAGCGCGCGGTGATCCTGATGGCGGCATGGCTCGGCGAAGCGCGTTTGATCGACAACCAGATAGTGGCGCTCGTTCGGTAGACACGGGTTAAAAATCGGGCAATACTGCCTGGAATTTCCTCAAGGCGGGCGTCACGTCCGCTTTGTTATCGTTAAGCTTTAAAGGTAGACGTTATGATTCGTAATATGCTGCAGGGCAAACTCCACCGCGTAAAAGTCACGCAGGCCGACCTGCACTATGAAGGCTCCTGCGCTATTGATCAGGATTTCCTGGATGCGTCCGGCATCCTTGAAAACGAGGCTATTCATATCTGGAATGTGACCAACGGTAATCGTTTCTCCACCTACGCCATCGCCGCGGAGCGCGGTTCGCGAATTATCTCCGTGAACGGCGCGGCGGCACACTGTGCAAGCGTCGGCGATATTCTGATTATCGCCAGCTTCGTCACCATGCCTGACGAAGAAGCCCGCACCTGGCAGCCGAAAGTGGCCTATTTCGAAGGCGAAAACGAAATGAAGCGCCAGGCCAAAGCTATTCCGGTGCAGGTTGCCTGATCTACCCCTGCGGCTGGTTGCTTATCAGCCGCGACATTGTCTCCAGCGAATCCGTTCTTAATATATACAGCCTTTTCAACAAGAACGGATTATCGCCCGGCTTTACCTTCCCTCTCACCGTAGTCACCGCCAGATGAAAACCGGCGTCGTTGGCGGCCTGGACCGCCTTAGCGTTATAGCCGCCAAACGGATAAGAGAGATACAGTACGTGGGGGTTAAACTGCGCCAGCGCCCGCCGCGAATGCGCAAAATCAAACAGAATATTGTGATAGCTGCGGCTGAGGAGAATCGGATGACGTTCAGCATCAACCCGATGCAGGAAATGGGTATGCGACTGCACGTCAAAGACGTCCTGGATCTGTTTTAGCTCGGAAATACTCATAAACTGCAGCGATTTCGGCGCCCATTTCTGCGGATGGCGCTTGATGCGCGACGAGATAATAAACGCCGTGGCGTGAAAGCCATACTGCTTGAGGATCGGGTAGGCATAGCGGTTGACCGACTTCAGCCCATCGTCAAAGGTGATCGCCACCGCACGCGCCGGAAGATTCACTTTATTACGCAGATAGCCTTCCAGTTGATACATGCTGAGCGTGGTGTAGCCCTGGTCGCGTAGCCAGGTCATCTGATTGCTGAAGGCGCGCACGGAAGTCGTCGTTGAGGTATGGCGAAAGCGGGTATTTTCTTCATCACGCAGAATATGGTGATAAGTCAGTACTGGGATGCCGTTATCTTCTTGCGCATCCAGACTGCTCACCCACGCCAGGCGGTTGCCGATACGAATCTGAAACCAGGTTTGATTAAGCCGATCTTTGAGTTTGCTGATAATCGGATAACGCAAATTATTCGCCAGGGTGCCAAATGGCGCGCTGCCCACGGCGGGGGCATCATAGATTGGCGTATCTTTCCAGGTAATGAGATTTTGGTTGCTTAGAGGCTTATGCAGATCGCCAAGGCTATCCTCCACCCGCTGCTTACCCTGTACCGGCCCCAGGTGGCCTTTATCGATAAAGCCGGTCGCAAAGCCAAAATTAAACTCATAGTAATCCGCCGCCGTCGGTACTACCGCCAGAATTTGCCCTGCCCGCACGTTGCCGACGCTCACCACCTGATTGCCAACCTGCGCCCAGATATCCGCATCTTCGGTCGTTTGCATATAACGTGCCGGCACACCCTGCTGGCTTAACAGGCTGGCAGAGGCGCTTAGCGCCGTGAACAGGAGGAGTAAAGCAAGAATTCGGGCAAACATGCGCATCGAGCCGGTAGACAAGAACTGCCGTCATTGT
Organism: Klebsiella sp. CN_Kp106; assembly: GCF_040064575.1. Taxonomy (NCBI): domain Bacteria; kingdom Pseudomonadati; phylum Pseudomonadota; class Gammaproteobacteria; order Enterobacterales; family Enterobacteriaceae; genus Klebsiella; species Klebsiella sp. CN_Kp106. Next base: position 92,585 of record NZ_JBEAIG010000002.1, read on the forward strand.
AACAAAAGCCTCATCAATACCAACGCTTAATTCCCGTACGGCTCATGCAGTAGTCGAAAAGGTGGATTTTTTTGCTGCTGATGCCAGAGGCTGCTCACCGCCGGGCCTCCGGCGCTGACAATGGCGTGTCGGAAGGCTTCGCTGCTCAGGTTCTGGCGCAGCAAATACATGCTTTCCAGTAATGGATAGTCGATCCCGGAAATCACTTCACAGTGGGTGTGCTTATGGCTCAGCAGCGCCGCCACGCGATAAGGCGCCGCGCCGGTATTATCGGTCAGAAAAATGACCCCGTCTCCACCGTCCGTCTCATGCAGCGCGTCGCACAACATGCGGCTCAGCATATTGCTGCTGAGATTACGCCAGTAGTTGACCGCCCGACACTGCGTCAGCGGCCCAAACTTTTTCTCCAGACGATCCAGCATCTCCTGCGCCAGTTCGTCATGACAGGTAATCACCCAACCTAACATCGCCCACCTCCTTAGCAGGCAAACAATGTAGCAAGGGAAGAGATGAATATCGGTGATGACAATCAAAATTGTTTGCCGGCGCTTCGCTGAACGGGGCAGCGAAGCGCCGTGGTTGACTAAATTAGCTGCGAAGCCCGCGTCCGCGCTGGATCAGATACCAGCACAAGAGATAAAACGCGACGATAAACACCACCAGCACGCCGAAGGTGGTGGCGAGCGGAACATCGTTAATGCCGAGGAAACCGTAGCGGAAACCGCTGATCATGTAGACGATCGGGTTCAGATGCGACAGCCCTTGCCAGAACGGCGGCAGCAGGGTCAGCGAATAAAAAACCCCGCCGAGATAGGTCAGCGGCGTCAGCACGAAGGTCGGAATAAGGCTGATATCGTCAAAGGTTTTGGCAAACACCGCATTCAGCAGACCGGCCAGCGAAAATAGCACGGCGGTCAGCACCAGGGTCAGGGCGACGAATATCCATGAGTGAACCTGGAACGGTACGAAAAACAGCGAAATCGCCGTCACCAGAATCCCGACGCACAGACCGCGGGCAACGCCGCCGCCCACATAGCCGGCGATAACCACGTGGGTGGGAACCGGCGCGACCAGCAGTTCTTCAATATTGCGCTGAAATTTCGCGCTGAAGAAGGAGGACGCCACGTTGGCGTAGGCGTTGGTGATCACCGCCATCATAATCAGGCCCGGCACGATAAACTGCATATAGGTGAAACCGTGCATTTCACCGATGCGCGAGCCGATCAGATTGCCGAAAATAACAAAGTAGAGGGTCATGGTTATGACCGGCGGCACCAGCGTCTGGATCCAGATACGCATAAAGCGGTGGATCTCTTTGGTCCAGATGCTTTTCAGCGCGACCCAATAAAGCTGCATCATGCTGATTCTCCTTTCCGGTCATGGACCAGCGTGACAAACAGCTCTTCCAGACGGTTAGCTTTGTTACGCATACTTAATACCTGTACGCCCTGCGCGCTTAACTGAGTAAATACGCTGTTAATCCCCTGCTCACGCAGCACCTCAACCTCCAGCGTCGACGTATCAACCAGACGATACTGATAGCCTTCCAGTACCGGTAATGGACTCTTAGGTGCCAGATCGAGAATAAAGGTTTCCGATTTCAGTTTGGAAAGCAGCGACTTCATCGAGGTGTTTTCCACCAGCTCACCGTTCTGAATAATGCCAATATTGCGACACAGCATCTCGGCCTCTTCCAGATAGTGGGTAGTGAGGATAATCGTCGTGCCTTTATCGTTGAGATCTTTCAGGAAGCCCCACATCGAACGACGCAGCTCGATATCCACCCCCGCCGTGGGCTCATCAAGAATCAGCAGCTTCGGCTCGTGCATCAACGCGCGGGCAATCATCAGGCGGCGCTTCATGCCGCCGGAGAGCATCCGCGCGCGTTCGTTGCGTTTTTCCCAAAGATCGAGCTGTTTAAGGTACTTTTCGCTACGGGCGATCGCTTCTTTGCGCTCGACGCCGTAGTAGCCCGCCTGGTGAATCACAATCTGCTGCACGGTTTCGAACGGGTTAAAGTTGAACTCCTGCGGCACCAGACCGAGCTGGCGCTTGGCGTTCACCACATCCTTTTGCAGGTCATAGCCAAACACGTTGACCTCGCCGGAGGTTTTATTCACCAGCGAACTGATAATGCCGATAGTGGTGGATTTTCCCGCGCCGTTTGGCCCCAGGAGCGCGTAAAAATCGCCCGCCTCAACCTGCAGATCGATTCCGCGCAGCGCCTGAACCCCGCCGGGGTAGGTTTTTTTAAGCTGTTTTAATTCCAGAGCAATGGTCATTAAATGTCTCTTCTCGTGTCGTGACACGCGATGGGTTGTTTTAAAAAATGTGAGGTTAACCTATATTAGCGCAACGCACTTACTTGGTTACAGGCCCGTAAACATCCATGAACGATATAGATACACTCATCAGCAACAATGCACTATGGTCAAAAATGCTGGTGGAGGAAGACCCCGGTTTCTTTGAGAAACTGGCACAGGCGCAGAAGCCGCGCTTTCTGTGGATTGGATGTTCAGATAGCCGCGTCCCCGCTGAACGTTTGACCGGCCTGGAACCTGGCGAGCTGTTTGTACACCGTAACGTCGCCAACCTGGTGATTCATACCGATCTGAACTGTCTTTCCGTCGTGCAGTACGCGGTCGACGTACTGGAAGTTGAACACATCATCATCTGCGGCCACTACGGCTGCGGCGGCGTGCAGGCGGCGATTGAAAATACCGAGCTTGGCCTTATCGACAACTGGCTGCTGCATATTCGCGATATCTGGTTTAAGCACAGCTCGCTGCTGGGGGAAATGCCCGAAGAGCGCCGCCTTGATACGCTGTGTGAATTGAATGTGATGGAGCAGGTTTACAACCTTGGCCATTCAACGATTATGCAGTCGGCGTGGAAGCGTGGACAGAAGGTGACAATTCACGGCTGGGCCTACGGCATTCACGATGGCATGTTACGCGATCTGGACGTGACCGCTGTCAGCCGCGAAACGCTGGAGCAGCGCTATCGCCAGGGCATTTCCAACCTTAAAAGCAAGCACGTCAATCACAGATAATTCACGCGCCCCTCTTAACTATCCCGGATAAGCCGGGATAGGCACTCCGCGTTACTCGTCCAGCAGCGTCACTTTGCCGATATACGGCAGGTGGCGATAGCGCTGAGCATAGTCGATACCGTACCCCACCACGAACTCGTCCGGGATCGCAAAACCGACAAACTCAACCGGCACCTTCACTTCGCGGCGGCTTGGCTTATCGAGCAGCGTACAAATCGCCAGCGATTTCGGTTCACGCAGGCTAAGGATTTCACGCACTTTTGACAGCGTATTGCCAGAGTCGATGATGTCTTCCACGATCAGCACATCTTTACCGCGGATATCTTCATCCAGGTCTTTGAGGATTTTGACGTCACGGGTGGTGGACATGCCGCTGCCGTAGCTCGAGGCGGTCATGAAATCCACTTCATGGGGTACCTGAACCTCACGGCACAGGTCGGCCATAAACATAAATGAACCGCGTAATAGCCCCACCAGCACCATTTCGCTGCCGCTATCTTTGTAATGTTCATTAATTTCACGACCGAGCTCAGCAATACGGGCTTTGATCTCAGTTTCCGGGATCATCACTTCTACAGTATGTTTCATAAAACTAACCATTTGATTCTTAATGTAAATCATCAAAGCCGCTGCGATTGCACCGACGTTGACCGGCAAGCCACGCAGTATACCAGTAAAAAGAAATATGCGATGCAGTGATTAATAAAGCCCATTTTGTGATTCCGATCACACTTGTTAAATCCTATAATTAATTGCAGTTAAAAAATTAACAAACAAACGAGTGTCCTTCTATGGCAGAAACAAAATCTCAACAATCACGGCTACTCGTGACGCTGACGGCTCTTTTTGCAGCGTTCTGTGGCCTGTATCTTTTAGCGGGCGGGGCCTGGCTGGTCGCTCTTGGCGGCTCATGGTACTACCCTGTCGCAGGCCTGGTCATGCTTGGCGTCACCGTCCTGCTGTTCCGCGGCAAGCGTTCTGCGCTTTGGCTGTACGCCGCGCTGCTGCTTGCCACTATGATCTGGGGAGTATGGGAAGTTGGTTTCGACTTCTGGGCGCTGACCCCGCGTAGCGACATTCTGGTCTTCTTCGGCATCTGGCTTATCCTGCCGTTTGTCTGGCGCCGCCTGCCGATTCCCTCCTCTGGCGCCGTTGCCGGGCTGGTTGTCGCCCTGCTGATTAGCGGCGGTATCCTGACCTGGGCCGGCTTCAACGACCCGCAGGAAGTCAACGGTACGCTGAGCGCTGATGCAACGCCAGCGGCCCCCATTTCCGACGTAGCCGATGGCGACTGGTCGGCGTATGGCCGCAATCAGGAAGGCCAGCGCTACTCGCCGCTGAAGCAGATCAACGCCGATAACGTGAAGAACCTGAAAGAAGCCTGGGTCTTCCGTACGGGCGATCTCAAGCAGCCTAACGATCCGGGTGAAATCACCAATGAAGTCACGCCGATTAAAGTGGGCGACACGCTTTATCTGTGTACCGCTCATCAGCGCCTGTTCGCGCTTGACGCGGCCACCGGTAAAGAAAAGTGGCATTTCGATCCGCAGCTCAACGCTGACCCCTCTTTCCAGCACGTGACCTGCCGCGGCGTTTCATATCATGAAGCCAAAGCGGATAACGCGCCGGCGGATGTGGTTGCCGACTGCCCGCGTCGTATCATTCTTCCGGTCAACGATGGTCGCCTGTTCGCCATCAATGCCGAAACCGGTAAGCTGTGCGAGTCCTTTGCCAATAAAGGCATTCTCAATCTGCAAACCAACATGCCTGTCACTACGCCGGGTATGTATGAACCAACATCACCGCCGATTATTACCGACAAAACTATCGTCATTGCCGGCGCCGTGACCGATAACTTCTCCACCCGCGAGCCGTCGGGCGTTATCCGTGGCTTTGATGTGAATACCGGTAAACTGCTGTGGGCCTTTGACCCGGGCGCGAAAGATCCCAACGCGATTCCTGATGATGAACATCATTTCACGCTGAATTCACCAAACTCCTGGGCGCCAGCGGCCTATGACGCGAAGCTGGATCTGGTCTACCTGCCTATGGGCGTAACCACCCCGGATATCTGGGGCGGCAACCGTACGCCTGAACAAGAGCGCTATGCCAGCTCCATCGTGGCGCTGAACGCGACGACCGGTAAACTGGCGTGGAGCTACCAGACCGTTCACCACGATCTGTGGGATATGGATATGCCGTCTCAGCCGACGCTGGCGGATATCGACGTCAACGGTAAAACCGTGCCGGTGATCTACGCTCCGGCAAAAACCGGTAATATTTTTGTCCTCGATCGCCGCAACGGTGAACTGGTTGTCCCGGCGCCGGAAAGACCGGTTCCGCAAGGGGCGGCGAAAGGTGACTACGTCGCGAAAACTCAGCCGTTCTCCGACCTGAGCTTCCGTCCGAAGAAAGACCTGACCGGCGCGGACATGTGGGGCGCCACCATGTTCGACCAGCTGGTGTGCCGCGTTATCTTCCATCAGCTGCGCTACGAAGGGATTTTCACCCCGCCGTCAGAACAAGGCACGCTGGTATTCCCGGGTAACCTGGGGATGTTCGAATGGGGCGGCATCTCCGTCGATCCGAACCGCCAGGTGGCGATTGCTAACCCGATGGCGCTGCCGTTTGTCTCAAAACTGATCCCTCGCGGCCCAGGTAACCCGATGGAGCAGCCAAAAGACGCCAAGGGTTCCGGTACCGAAGCCGGTATTCAGCCACAGTACGGTGTCCCTTACGGCGTTACGCTTAATCCGTTCCTGTCACCGTTTGGTCTGCCCTGCAAACAGCCAGCCTGGGGCTATATCTCCGCGCTGGATCTGAAAACCAACGAAGTGGTGTGGAAAAAACGTATCGGTACGCCGCAGGATAGCCTGCCGTTCCCGATGCCGATTAAGCTCCCGTTCACAATGGGTATGCCGATGCTGGGCGGTCCAATTTCGACGGCCGGCAATGTGCTGTTTATCGGCGCGACCGCGGATAACTACCTGCGCGCGTACAATATGAGCAACGGTGAAAAATTATGGCAGGCACGTCTGCCGGCGGGCGGCCAGGCGACGCCGATGACCTATGAAGTGAATGGCAAGCAGTACGTTGTCATCTCTGCGGGCGGTCACGGTTCGTTTGGCACGAAGATGGGCGACTATATCGTCGCTTATGCTTTACCGGACGACGCGAAGTAAAAAACAGAAGGCCCGGTTTCCGGGCCTTCTCTCTATGGTACATCTCTCTCTTTTCTATCGAAGCAAGTCACACGCCCCGCCCTTAGACGGGAAGCGAATTCTACACCGTAAATCCCAGCATCATTCCCGTATCTTCATGCTCCAGCAGATGGCAGTGCGCCATATAGGCATGTTCTTTCGGCGCATCGTGATCAAATTTCACCAGTACTTCACTGACATCGCCTTCAACCCTGACGGTATCTTTCCAGCCGCTCCTGTGGGGTGCCGGCGCTTTACCGTTTTCGGACAAAATACGGAACTGAGTGCCGTGAATATGGAACGGATGCAGCATCATGTCGCCTTTGCCAGAAATCACCCACCGCTCATACTGCCCTTTCGCCGCCGCAAACAGGGGAACATTCATATCAAAGGCTTTACCGTTGATCCGATTCGCATTATGGAAATCAAACTCCTTATTACCGTGCTTCATCTGCGCCGTGCCGCCATGATTCATGCTTCCCATGTCACCGTGGTTCATATTGTTCATATTCCCCATCTCTCCGTGATTCATCATCATGCCATGGTCCATGCCGGACATGGCCTGGTCGCCATATTTTTGCATCAGCGCCTGCATGCCCATCATATCGAGCATCGGATCCATCGAGAGCTGCAAAGTACGCTGAGTCAGGCCCTGAAGCGAGGGCAGCGCTGGCATAGCGGCCAGCACATCCGGCAGCTTACCGGAAGCCTGGATAGTCAGCGGCTGCACGCGTAACACTGGCTGCGGCCGATCAAACGGAGCGATCGCCATCCCCATCTGGTTGACCGGGAGCGTAATTAAATCGAAGGGCTTCCCGTCAGTGGTATCCACCAGCACTTCGAAACGCTCGCCCATCAGCACCGGCAGCGCGTTAACTTTCACCGGCTCAGCCAGGAGACCACCATCGCTTGCCACGACGTACATGGGCCGCTTATCGCTGGTGGCGAAATTCAAAGAACGCGCATTACAGCCGTTCAGCAGACGTAAACGTAGCCAGCCGCGAGGCGCAGCGTGCTCCGGGTACAGCGCGCCGTTAGTGAGCAGCGTATCGCCAAACCAGCCCACGGCTGCGCTCATAATATCGAGCTGATAATCAATCTCTCCCGCTGAGGTGAATTTTTTATCCTGCACAATCACCGGGACATCATCAATTCCCCACTGCTTTGGCAGGAGCAGCTTTTCGCTTTCTGCATCAGAAATCAGCACCAGCCCTGCCAGCCCCATCGCGACCTGTCTGCCGGTTTTACCATGCTGATGGGGATGGAACCAGCAGGTCGCCGCCCGCTGCGTTGGGGTAAAGGTCACCGTGCGGGAGCCTCCGGCGGCAATCACGCCCTGGGGACCGCCGTCCACGGCGCCGGGAACCTCCAGACCGTGCCAGTGCACGGTGGTCTCTTCCGCCAGACGGTTATGAATATCGATGGTCGCCTCCTCACCCTGCTTAAGCTGTAGGGCCGGGCCCAGCAGATTGCCGTTATAGCCCCAGGTGGTCGCCAGATGAGGGCCGAACTGCGTTTTTCCAGCCTGAATGATTAACGAGATGCGATTACGCGCGTCGGCGGTAAGCAGTTCGGGTACAGGCAAAGATGGGCGGCTGGCGGCAAAAACCGAGCGGCTCCATAGCGGCAATGCGCTGGCCACGCTGACCGCAGCGGTTAGTTTAAGAAACTCACGACGTTGCATTTTCACATCCTTTTTATTCTGCTGGTGAATAATTGAGCTTAAACCCTCCCCCAACAGGAAGGTCAAGCAGAAGAGTAAGAATAAAGCTCGGCGCACTGTAATGAAGTGTGCTAACTTTGTTTGTCCGTGATTCAATGGTAGAAAAAATGAAGACGCTTTTCAGAACAATAGTGCTTGGCAGCCTGCTGACTCTCTCCGCCAATAGCTATGCATTAAGCGAGTCCGAAGCGGAAGATATGGCTGATTTAACGGCAGTATTCGTCTTCCTGAAGAACGACTGCGGTTATCAAAATCTGCCTAACACGCAGATTCGCCGTGCCCTGGTCTTTTTTGCTCAGCAGAATCAATGGGATTTAAGCAATTACGACAGCTTCAATATGAAAGCGCTCGGCGAAGATAGCTACCGGGACCTTAGCGGAATCCAGATTCCCACCACTAAAAAATGCAAAGCGCTGGCCCGCGATTCGCTTAGCCTGCTCGCTTACGTGAAATAACCCCCCTTCATTTCATAATACGGTAGCCGTGCGAATACGGCTATGACGCCGCGTAATAATAGCAATTCAATTAACAACAGCACTTAATTTATATCTCAATTCATAGAATTCAATGATAATTCATTAAGCATTCAACATATTAATATATACCCTAAATAATTAGAGTTACTTGAAGGCGGCAAGGGGTAAGCGAGCGTAGCCAACGCATAAGCAGCGTGAAATATGACGGGTATAACTAATATTAAAAGTACGCCATCAAAAATCATAAACTCTATTATTGCATTCTTCTTTTTCGCACACTATTATCGCCCGATAACACCTCTTTTTATCAATGGAATGAAACCTTGAACAGATCCTTATTTACAAGCATAGCCCCTCTGGCCCTCATTTTATTAGCGGGTTGTAATTCAATACAACCCAGGCAATCCGCCGGATTAGTGAAACCCTTATCTGAGTCGACATTAAGCCAACAGCAAACCGAACAGCAGAGAATCGCCGATGAGCAAGCGCGTTTAGACACTTGCCGTAAAGCGCTGGAGTCGCTGAAAGAAGTGAACCCCAAACAGGCGGACAAACTCGGCAATGAGTTCACTGCCCTGCTTAGCGCGGCATCACAATATAATTCTGTGCGCAGTAAAGTGGCAGAACCGACAAAACAGGGGATCGATTCGATGTACCAGTTCAAATCAATCAAGCTGTGCGCTGATATTGAAAAGGAGCTGATCGATAGCCTTGTTAAACGTGGTGAAAATGTTCAGCCATGAACGGGAAAATAGCCAAAAACTTCAATCCGGTATCGCTGGCAGCAGTTTTTGTGCTGGCGCTATCGCCGGATGCCTATGCGGAAAAAGACGCCCTTATCAGCGTCACGGCGAGCTCAAATAGCGATGCCTCAGGCCCGGCATTTTTAAATTATGCTAAAGAGCATCAGGCGCAAAAAATCAGCGAGCCGGTAAAGCCCGTTGAGGAGAAAAGCAATAATACAAAAACAACGAATAAAAAAACCGTCCTGAATACCCATGAAGTTTCCCGTCAGGCTGCAATCATTGCTCAAAAAGATAAACTCATCCGCCAACTTCGGCAGCAGCTTGATGCGAAGCCGGCCACGGTGAACGCCGAAGCAGACAACCAAAAAGCGCTGAAAGATAAAATTCAGCTGCTTGAGAAAAAGTTAGCGACTGCCGTAGCCGAAAAACAACAATTAATAGATAACGCGCTATCCGCCGCGGCTGAAATAAAACAGATCGAGGGCCAGCGTAATGCCACAGAAAATAAAACGCTGCAGCAGGAAAAAAGAGTGGCATTAGTAGAATCCGCGAAACAAAAAGTTGAGCTTCAGCTGGCTGAGGCAACCGCCGAAAAGCAATCCCTGCAGCAGAAGCTCGCGGCGCTGGAAACAGAAAAGCAAGATACGCTCTTAAAGCTGGCGGCGGCCGCAGCGGAGAAACAAGCGCTCACCGGTAAGTTCACGACAGAGGCGAAAGAGAGGCAAGCTCTCGCAACAAGGCTCGCTGCTGCAGAGGCAGCTCAGCAGGAAATGCTAACAAAACTCGCCGCGGCTGACGCCGCACAGCGGGCGCTGCAAACGAAACTGGATGCGTCTCAAACCGAGCAGAAAGCAGCGATAGCGAAGCTCAACGCCAGTGAAGCGGAAAAAACAGATTTAACGACAAAGCTGGCGGCCGCGGCAGTAGAAAAACAGGCGCTCACGGCTAAACTGGACGCCGTTATCATCAGTACGCCGCAGACGTCCCTTCAGGCGGATGCTGGCCGTCAGCAGGCCGGTCAGGACAACGCCCTACAGCAGGCCAGCGCCGATGAAATTACCCGGCTAAAGGCCAGGCTTGCTGACGCCGAGGCGAAAAAGCCGCTGGCTATCGACTTTGCAAAAGAGCCTCTGCGACAGGCTTACGCTATCGGTGTATCGATGGGCGAGGAGGTGCTGCAGCTCTTATCTACCCGGGCATCTCAGGGCGTAAAAACCAGTAAAGATACCGTTTTACAGGGGATTATGGATTCTTTTTCAGGGGATATCGCCCTTGATGAGAAAGCGCGCAATAAAGCCTTATTCGATGTGTCTAAAAAAGTCTTTCAGAACCTAAAGAAGCTCGAACAGCAAACCCTTAGCGAAGGAAAGAAATATCAACAAAACTTCGCGAAGCAAAAAGGGGTGGTATTGAAAGACGGCATTTACAGTCGCATAGATTATGCCGGCAAGGGCAAGATTCTCGACAGCGATATCGTTACCGTCACTATCAAGGAAACGCTTACCGATGGAACCGTCATTAACGATATGGAAGCGGAGGGGAAAGTCTGGTCCCAGCCTCTGAAATCTTATCCTCCCATCTTCCTTGGGCCACTCAAGCGGCTGGGAAACCACGGAGCGATAACGGTCGTGATCCCCGCCAATCTCGCCTACGGCAGCGAAGGCAAGCCGCCTAAAATCCCACCGGGAGCGACCATGGTATATACCGTCAGAATCGTTGACGCCACTGCGGCAGAACCACAGGCTAAAAAACCCTGATCCTGGCGCCTCCCATCGGGGAGGCGCTTTCCCCTCTTTGTGAACGGGTAATGCCCCACGCTTCATTTGCTGAAATATCCACCGTGCATCATCTTCTATAGTTGGCTATGATGTTGCGCTCATTTTTGATGGGTGTAACAGGTGTTAACAAAGGAGGATCTGCCCGTGGCCGATAGCAATCTGTGGCATGAAACGCTGCACGACCATTTTGGTCAGTATTTCAGCGTTGATAACGTTCTGTATCATGAGAAAACCGATCATCAGGATTTAATTATTTTCGAAAACGCAGCCTTTGGCCGCGTGATGGCGCTGGACGGCGTGGTACAAACCACCGAACGTGATGAGTTTATCTACCATGAAATGATGACCCATGTTCCTCTGATGGCCCACGGCCAGGCGAAACATGTGTTAATTATCGGCGGCGGCGATGGCGCCATGCTGCGCGAAGTCTCCCGTCACCGCAGCGTCGAAACCATCACCATGGTAGAAATTGACGCTGGCGTGGTTTCATTCTGTCGCCAGTACCTCCCCAACCATAACGCGGGTGCGTACGACGACCCGCGCTTTACCCTGGTGATTGACGATGGCGTCAATTTTGTTAACCAGACGGCGCAAACGTTTGACGTCATTATCTCCGACTGCACCGATCCTATCGGTCCCGGCGAGAGCCTGTTTACTTCCGCCTTCTATGAAGGCTGCAAGCGCTGCCTCAACCCCGGCGGGATCTTCGTCGCTCAGAACGGCGTCAGCTTCCTGCAACAGGATGAGGCCGTCGATAGCCATCGCAAGCTCAGCCATTACTTTAGCGACGTAAGCTTCTATCAGGCGGCGATTCCCACCTACTACGGCGGCATCATGACCTTCGCATGGGCCACGGACAACGAAGCGCTGCGCCATCTTTCCAGTGAAATCATCCAGGCCCGTTTTCACAAGTCGAACCTGAAGTGCCGTTATTACAATCCGGCCATTCACGCGGCGGCATTTGCTTTACCGCAGTATTTACTGGATGCGCTATCCACCGTTAAGTAAGGAGGTGAGCTAAATTGAAAAAATTGAAGCTGCACGGCTTTAACAATCTGACCAAAAGCCTGAGTTTTTGCATTTACGATATCTGTTACGCAAAAACGGCAGAGGAGCGCGATGGCTACATCGCCTATATTGACGAACTCTACAACGCCAACCGCCTGACGGAAATTTTGTCAGAGACCTGTTCGATTATCGGCGCCAATATTCTTAACATTGCCCGCCAGGATTATGAACCGCAGGGCGCCAGCGTGACGATCCTGGTCAGCGAAGAGCCTGTCGATCCGCAGCTTATCGATCAGACAGAACACCCGGGTCCGCTACCGGAAACCGTGGTGGCGCATCTCGATAAAAGCCATATCTGCGTTCACACCTATCCGGAAAGCCATCCTGAAGGCGGACTGTGCACCTTCCGCGCCGATATTGAAGTCTCAACCTGCGGGGTCATTTCACCGCTGAAGGCCCTGAACTATCTGATTCACCAGCTAGAATCCGATATCGTCACGATTGATTATCGCGTTCGCGGTTTTACCCGCGATGTGAACGGCATGAAGCACTTCATCGATCATGAAATTAACTCCATTCAGAACTTCATGTCCGAGGATATTAAGTCTTTGTATGACATGGTGGACGTGAACGTTTATCAGGAAAATATTTTCCATACCAAGATGTTGCTTAAGGAGTTCGACCTTAAGCACTATATGTTCCACACGAAGCCGGAAGATTTGAGCGAAGAGGAGCGTAAGGTGATTACCGACCTGCTCTGGAAAGAGATGCGCGAAATCTACTACGGACGCAATATCCCGAGCGTGTAACACCGTATCGGCTGGCGGTATCCTTAACGTTCAGGCTGTACCAGCGTAAGGGCAACGGACTGCGCTTTCAGCTCAGCCTGAACGGGAAGAGGCAACCCCCCATCGGTAATAATGTCAGTGAAGCGGCTCAGCGGAGCGACGTTGAACAGCGAGTGGGCGCCATATTTGCTGCTGTCGGCCAGTAAGATCTTACGCTGGGCGTTGGCAATGATCTCCTGCTTCAGCCCCGCCTTTTCTTCCGTCGGCGTCGTCACGCCCTTTTCCACGCTCCAGCTGTTACAGCTCATAAAAGCGATATCGGGATAGACGCTACGTAACATCTTACGACCAAACTCGCCGATACAGGACTGGCTGCTGTCATCAATGCGGCCACCGACGATGGTCACTTCTATCTGGCGGAACTCGGATAAAAACAGAGCGATATGCAGATCGACTGTGATCACCCTGAGCGGAAGATGGGTCAGGCATTTTGCCAGCTCCAGCATGGTGGTGCCGGCATCCAGTACCACCGCGTCGCCCGCCTGCACCATCGAGGCGGCAAAACGCGCAATCGCCCGCTTTTCCGCAGGCGATCGTAGCTGCTTTTCATTGGTGGTAGGCTGAGAAGGCTCAAAGCGCCGCAGGGCAACACCGCCGTGGCTGCGGCTGATCACGCCCTGCTCATCCAGTTTGATCAGATCGCGTCGTATCGTTGCAGGCGATGCTTCTACCGCATCCACCAGCTGTTCCACGGTCACCAGCGTATGATTTTTCAAATACGCCACAATCTTATCCAGACGGTGTTGTCCTTTCATAACAGGAAATTACGCCAGTTGCATTGCCAGTTTAATCGATACGGCCATGCTCTCAGATTTTGCTTTTCCCGTCCAGGCTATATCAAACGCGGTGCCGTGATCGGCAGAGGTGCGGATGAACGGCAGACCCGCGGTGATATTCACCCCATCGTAGAAGCCAAGCAGTTTGAGCGGAATATGTCCCTGATCGTGGTACATCGCCACCACCATGTCATATTGCCCCTCGTACGCCTGTAGAAACACGGTGTCCGGCGGGCAGGGCCCGTAAACATCGATTCCCTTCGCTTTCATGTTTTCAATGGCCGGCGACACAATGCGTATTTCTTCATCGCCAAACAGACCGTTTTCGCCCGCATGGGGATTGACCCCGGCAACGGCAATGCGCGGCTGGGTGAATCCGACGCGTTTCAGGAAGCGATCCGCGATGCCGATGACCGTCTCCACGCGCTGGCCATTAAGCGTATCGAGGAACTTACGCAACGCAATGTGGGTCGAGACATGAATGACCTTCAGCTTGTCGGTGTAGAGCACCATGGCGTAATCGCGGCTTTCAGTCAGCGTCGCCAGCAGCTCGGTATGACCAGGATAATTGTGCCCGGCCAGATGAAGCGCTTCTTTATTCAGCGGTGCGGTCGCGATGGCGTGTACGTCGCCTTTCATCGCCAGCGCCGTCGCCCGCTTCACGCAGCGGTAGGCCAGATCGCCCGCCTGGGCCTGCACTTTACCCGGCTCCAGCGCGTCCGGCTGGGCCAGCGGCTCGTCGATGACATGAATCACGCCTGGAGCAAATCGCGCCTCCGCGACCTCGGCGATCGCGCGAAAGGTGACGCCTTCCGCCAGCCCTTTGTCCTGCAGACGTTTCAGGGTTTTCAGACACCCGACCACCACCAGCGGCGCGCCGTTGAGCTCGTCTTCACAAAGCGCTTTGACAATAATTTCCGGACCGATGCCCGCCGGGTCGCCCATCGTAATCGCAATTGTTTTAGTTACCACTGTACATCTCCTCAATAAAATAAAGCGCATCACAAAGGGTGCTGTCTGAACCGAATCCGCCGGCTTTAGTGATAACCGGCAGATCGTCGATTTCACTGTTAACGAACGTCCCGCAGGGAATACAGGGCGCCACCTCACTCTGAATGCGATAGCCTTCCGCCCCGAGCGCGGCGGCGACCGCGGTGGCGATATCTCCTCCGGTCAGGAACAGCCCGCCAATACGAGCCTGTTCGATAATGCGCAGCGTAATCATCCCGAGGCGTTCGCTAAGCATCTCACCGAGCTGCTGGCGGCTCAGGCCAGCCTGAGCGCACAGGCCGTCGATCATCTGCCGATCGTCCGCACTCCGGCTGGTACGTAAAATGGTGTGCTGCTGGCGACTGAGCAGCGCACAGGCCTGTTCAACCGCCGCGGCCATTTCCTGCTCGCACTGCGCCGAGGCCAGCCGCGAGGCATCAATATCCACGACGCTGGCGCGCGCCTGGCAGAGCGCTTTTTCAACCTGCCGCCGCGTGGCCTCGCTCATCGATCCGGCCACCACCAGTACCGGTAGTTCCTGCTTTTCCTGCATGAAGGTGCTGACCGGTAGCGCGTTCGCCAGCCCGGCAGCGCCCACCAACAGCGGCATCTCCTTTTGTTCACAAATAGCCTGGGCAATCAGCAACAGATCGCGATCTTCCACGGCATCCACCACCACCATGCACTCCCCCTCGGCGGAAAAAGCCGTCAACAGGGCGCTCAATTGCCCCCGACGAACGTCTTCGAGCGACACTTCATGAACCGGGATATCGCTTTGCAGGGCGATCAACGTCGCAATTCGCGAGGAGATAATGGGCGTTTTCGGATCGCTGGCGAATTCGGTTTCCAGCAGTGGCGTACCGTTGACCAGGCATAATCCGTCGCGGGTGGTGCGCCCGGCTGCGGGGATAGCCGCCGCAATTACGGCCAGCTTCCGGTTTGCAGCACGCATTGCCGCCGTCACTTCAGCCCCCACGTTGCCGCGGAAAGTAGAGTCGATTTTCTTGTAAACCAGCGGACGCGCATCACCATCGCACCACGGCGCTAACGCCTGCGCTACCGCTTTCCCGGCCTCAGCTGCAGGCATCGCGCGGCTTTCGGTGTTGATCACCAGCACATCAGCGCGACGCGAAGGTTTTTGATCCGGCGTTAGCATCACTTCCGTGCGCGCCCCCTTCTTTGCCAGCTGCACGCCGGTATCGTTAGAACCCGTAAAGTCGTCGGCGATAACGATCATTTTCATGCTTTTTTCTCCTCTGCAACCTGACGCGCTTGCTTCTTAGCCACCCATGAGGTGAGGACCGGCGTCAGAATCGCGGTGGTGATCACCGATGCGGCAATCAGCGGCGCGGCCGCGGCGGCAACCTCTGCCAGAGAGGGATCGGCCTGGGCAATCGCCAGCGGCGTCGCCACGGCGTTTCCGGCGGTACTGGACGCCGCCGCGCCGGCAATCCCGGTTCCGCCCACCAGACGGTCGGCACGAATGTTAAAGAAACCGCCGATAAAGGTCGTCAGCACGCCGAGCAGAATGCCCGCCAGACCGCCCTGTAGCAGCATTTCAAGGTTGATCCCTGCGCCCAGCGCAAAAGCGAAGAACGGAATCAACAGCGGGCCGCCTTTGGTCAGGAAGTCGCGCATGTTGGGATCGAGGTTACCCAGGATCATTCCCACCACCAGCGGCACCAGCACGGCGACCAGCGCCATAATGGGAATGTTGGCCATCCCCGCCGCGCCCAGCGCGATCATCGTAAAGAATGGCCCGTCATTCAGTGACAGGATGGAGATCGCTCCCACATCACGCTCGTTACCAAACTCGCCAACCAGCGCGGCGTAAAGCCCGCCATTCGAGTTACTCATCGCGGCGATGATCGCCACGCCGCTTAAGCCGAAGATCCCTTCAGCGCCAAAGAGCTGTTCCACGCCGAGGCCAATCGCAATTGCGATCAGGAGTTTGGTCAGCGTAATGGTACCGCCCTGCAACAGCGCCTGTGGCGCTGCCTTGACGCTAATTCCCGCCCCCATACAGAGCAGGAAGGCGCCAATCAGCGGCGCTGCGCCGTTTTTAAACAGCGCGGTGGTGAACCCGCCGATCTCAAGCGCTTGCGGGGCAAAGGTATTGATAATGGCGCCGATCACCAGTGGCACAACCATCATGCCGCCAGGTACACGTTCTATAGCCTTTTTGATGTTCATGGTCTTCCCGCCTGTTGTTATGCCGTGATTAAATAAAATCATAAAGATTATATTCAATCAAATAAACTTCACAAATGCGCCAGATCACAGTTTTAAAATGATTAATAAAAATCAAACCAGGCCGTTAAGGCTAAAAAAAAGCCGGACATAACTGTCCGGCCGTGGAAATGATTAACATTGCTCAGGATTGACCTACAAATTTTCGATAGGCGTTGACGACCTGAAGAAAGTCTTCCACGCCGCATAGCGAGAGGCTTTCTTCGTCATAGTAGCTCATCCCCTCTTCTATCTCATCGCCGGAAAAATCCAGTTGGTTAGCGCGGATCATCACTTCTTCGCCGTCCAGCCATAGCGTGTATTCATGGCCGACGCGTTGCCAGGAACGTTCACTGCCTTTAACGGTGCGCGCGGCCTGCTCGACTTCGTCCAGCAGGGCAAGGTTATCTTTAACCTCTTCGTTGAACCAGTGGCCGATCGCCTCATGATCCATCGACATTCGCACCTTTACCACTCCGGTAATATCGCGCAGAAATTCGTAATCCATAGTCTTTTCCTCTGCAAGGGCAGTGCGTCACCGCTGCACTGTACCCATACAGTCATTATCGCAGCAGTGGAATAGAAAAAAAGCGTGGTAGACGGAGGGACGGGAAATAAAAATGCCCGGTGACGCAAAGTTCACCGGGCATTGGCGGGATTATGTACAGCGCTGAGTTAGCGCATTACACCGCGGTCTGGAAAATAACCCCGTCGGCCTTCTCGGTGTACTGACCGAGCTGGTCGAAGTTCAGATAACGATAGGTATCCGCTGCGGTTTTATCCACCTGAGCAACATAGGTCTGATACTCTTCCGGCGTCGGCAGTTTACCGATAAGCGCGGCCACGGCCGCCAGCTCCGCAGAGGCCAGGAAGACGTTAGCGCCGGTACCTAAACGGTTCGGGAAGTTACGGGTTGAGGTAGAGACCACCGTCGCACCGTCGGCAACGCGCGCCTGGTTACCCATGCACAGGGAACAGCCAGGGATTTCAATACGCGCACCGCTCTTACCAAACACGCTGTAGTAGCCCTCTTCAGTCAGCTGCGCGGCGTCCATACGAGTTGGCGGCGCCACCCACAGACGAGTCGGCAGCTGGCCTTTGTGGTTGTCCAGCAGCTTACCGGCCGCGCGGAAGTGGCCGATGTTGGTCATGCAGGAACCGATAAACACTTCATCGATCTTCTCGCCCTGCACGTCGGACAGCAAACGCGCATCGTCCGGATCGTTCGGCGCGCAGAGGATGGGCTCTTTGATATCGGCCAGATCGATATCGATCACCGCCGCATATTCCGCATCCGCGTCGCCTTCCAGCAGCTGCGGATCCGCCAGCCATTTTTCCATGCCCTGAACGCGACGCTCCAGCGTACGACGATCGCCGTAACCTTCGGCGATCATCCACTTCAGCAGGACGATGTTGGAGGTCAGATACTCAACGATCGGCTCTTTGTTCAGCTTAATGGTACAGCCCGCAGCGGAACGCTCGGCGGAGGCATCGGTCAGCTCAAACGCCTGCTCAACTTTCAGATCCGGCAGACCTTCAATTTCCAGAATGCGGCCGGAGAAGATGTTTTTCTTACCTTTCTTCTCCACGGTCAGCAGACCCTGTTTGATCGCATACAGCGGGATGGCGTGTACCAGATCGCGCAGGGTGATGCCCGGCTGCATTTTGCCTTTAAAACGTACCAGTACCGATTCCGGCATATCCAGCGGCATGACGCCAGTTGCGGCGGCAAACGCCACCAGGCCTGAGCCTGCCGGGAAGGAGATACCGATCGGGAAACGGGTATGCGAATCACCACCGGTACCCACGGTATCAGGCAGCAGCATACGGTTCAGCCAGGAGTGGATAACGCCATCGCCCGGACGCAGCGATACGCCGCCGCGGTTCATGATGAAGTCCGGCAGCGTGTGGTGCGTGGTGACGTCCACCGGCTTCGGATAGGCGGCGGTATGGCAGAAGGACTGCATCACGAGGTCGGAAGAGAAGCCCAGGCACGCCAGGTCTTTCAGCTCATCACGGGTCATCGGGCCGGTGGTGTCCTGAGAGCCTACGGAGGTCATCTTCGGTTCGCAGTAAGCGCCCGGACGAACCCCGGCCACGCCGCAGGCGCGACCCACCATTTTCTGCGCCAGAGAGTATCCGCGGCTGCTTTCCGCCACGTCTTTCGCCTGACGGAACACATCGCTGTGCGGCAGGCCCAGCGCTTCACGCGCTTTGGTGGTCAGGCCACGGCCGATGATTAGTGGGATACGGCCGCCGGCGCGCACTTCGTCGATCAGCACGTCGGTTTTCAGCTCGAAGGTCGCCAGCAGTTCGCCGGTTTCGTGGTTACGGACTTCACCTTTGAACGGATAAACGTCGATCACGTCGCCCATGTTCAGGTTGTTTACGTCCACTTCAATCGGCAGCGCGCCGGCATCTTCCATGGTATTAAAGAAGATAGGCGCAATTTTGCCGCCGAGAACCAGACCGCCGCCGCGCTTGTTCGGCACGTTCGGAATATCGTCGCCCATAAACCACAGCACCGAGTTGGTGGCGGATTTACGCGATGAGCCGGTACCCACGACATCGCCGACGTACGCCAGCGGGAAACCTTTTTGCTGCAGTGCTTCAATTTGTTTAATCGGGCCAACGGCGCCGGGCTGATCCGGGTCGATGCCTTCGCGGGCGTTTTTCAGCATTGCCAGCGCGTGCAGCGGAATGTCCGGGCGGGACCAGGCGTCAGGGGCCGGAGACAGGTCATCGGTGTTGGTTTCGCCGGTGACTTTAAAAACGGTCACGGTGATTTTGTCAGCCAGTTGAGGACGGCTCAGGAACCACTCAGCGTCGGCCCAGGATTGCATAACCTGTTTGGCGTAGGCATTGCCCGCCTTGGCTTTCTCTTCTACATCGTAGAAGTTGTCGAACATCAGCAGGGTGTGGGACAGCGCTTTCGCGGCGATCGGCGCCAGTTTTGCGTCGTCCAGCGCGTCAATCAGGGGATGGATGTT
This sequence comes from Klebsiella sp. CN_Kp106, assembly GCF_040064575.1. NCBI lineage: Bacteria > Pseudomonadati > Pseudomonadota > Gammaproteobacteria > Enterobacterales > Enterobacteriaceae > Klebsiella > Klebsiella sp. CN_Kp106. Next base: position 112,401 of record NZ_JBEAIG010000002.1, read on the forward strand.
GTAACCGCCCTGCATGGTGCCCAGCAGTTCGACAGCTTTTTCACGGGTAACCAGTGGAGAAGTCGCTTCGCCTTTGGCGATCGCGGCAAGGAATCCGGCTTTAACATAGGCGGCTTCGTCGACGCCCGGCGGTACGCGGTTAATTAACAGGTCTAACAAGAATTCTTCTTCACCCGCTGGCGGGTTTTTCAGCAGTTCTACCAGCGCGGCCATTTGGGTTGCATCTAAGGGTTTCGGTACAATCCCCTCGGCGGCACGCTCAGCTACGTGCTTACGGTATTCTTCTAGCACGACGGTTCTCCTCGCTCTCATTGTAAAATGCGGTAGGCGATTCTCTTCACGCTCCTGTGAGACAGCAGTTTGTAGGGTAAATGCCCGATACCGCGTCGGCAGCATAGCAGGATTTTGGCGGGGTGTTAATCTGTTTACAAAAAAGCAACATTAAAAATTAGCTGAATCGTTAAGGGCAGAATAATGCAGGTTTTCTGTCAATTTAGCGGTATATAAAATTAATTCTGTTACACATAATTGAGCGAAATCCCAACTAAAATCAAAAACGCAAATACGCGCTCTCTATACTCAGGCAATCCCCCGCTTTTCGACAATACTCTGTCAAAACGGGCCAATTATTGTGCCGGGAGTTCTCATGACACTGCCTTTCAAACCCCATCTGCTCGCGCTGCTCTGTAGCGCCGGGCTATTAGCCGCCGCGGGTACGCTCTACGTTAAAAGCCGGGAGCCGCAAACGGTTCCCGAGCCCCCCGCCGTTGCGCAAACGGCGCAGGCAACCGCCGCCGCCCAGCCGGTGACCACGACCTATACACCCGCGCAGATAGACCAGTGGGTCGCGCCAATCGCGCTCTATCCGGACAATCTGCTGTCGCAGGTGCTGATGGCTTCGACCTACCCGAGTAACGTTGTCCAGGCGGTAGAGTGGTCGCAGGATAACCCCACAATGAAGGGCGATGCGGCGGTGCAAGCGGTGGCAAATCAGCCCTGGGATCCCAGCGTAAAATCGCTGGTCGCCTTCCCTTCCCTGCTCGCGTTAATGGGAGAAAATGCGCCGTGGGTGGAAAACCTGGGTAACACCTTTCTCGCCCAGCCGCAGGCCGTCATGGATTCGGTGCAGCGCTTACGCGCCATCGCCCAGCAGACCGGAACGTTAAAATCCACGCCGCAGCAGAAAGTCATCACCGCCACCCGCTCCGCGGCACCGGCTCCGGCAACGTCCACGGCCACCGCTTCCCGCAGCAGCAGCAGCAGCGCCGTGACATCCACCGCCCCGGCGCAGGTGATTAAAATCGAATCCACCAATCCAAATGTGGTGTACGTGCCGGCCTATAACCCTTCAGTTGTTTACGGCGCCTGGCCTGACACCTCCTATCCGCCGGTCTACCTGCCGCCGCCTCCGGGGGAGCAGTTTACCGACAGCTTCGTCAAGGGGTTTGGCTATAGCCTCGGCGTCGCCACAACCTACGCTCTGTTCAGCAGCATCGACTGGGATGATGACGATCATCACCACCATGACGATGACGATCACCATCACGATGATGATCATCACGGCGGCTACGCGCACAACGGCGATAACATCAACATCAACGTCAATAATTTCAACCATATTACCGGGCAGAACCTGCCGGGAAACCACGCCAGCTGGCAGCATAATCCGGCCTACCGCGGCAATATTCCCTATCCGAACAATACGATTGCGCAGCATTACCATCAGACCAATGTTCCCGGCGGCCTTAGCGCGACCCAACATCAGCCCGCCGATCGCAACGCGCAGCGCCAGGCGGCCATGACGCAGCTACAGCAGCGTACCGGGCCTGCGGATAACGCGCTTAATCACGCGCCTTCCCGCGATGCCCAGCGCCAGGCCGCGTCGCAGCAGCTCCATCAGGTGACCCAGCGCAATAACTATCGCGGCTATGACGCCACGCCGGCGGTAAAAAATAGCGCCGTACAACAGCAGCATCGGGAAGCGGTCAAAACGCAAATTCAGCATCCGACGGCGCAGCAGCAACAGCGCCGTGAACAGTTCCGGGCCGCAACGCCCGAACAACGTCAGCAGAAGCTGAATAATCTGCACGCCAATGCCCTGAGCGGTAACGATATCCGCTCTCCCTCCTGGCAGTCTCAGCAGGAGCGCGGCCTGCAGAGCCGCCATATCTCGGGTTTAAGCAGCGAGCAGCGCAGCGCGGCCAGAGAACATCTTTCCGAACACCGTGAACTGCGCCGCCGCTGAGGATAATCAGATGAAAAAATTATTAAAAATGACGCTGCTGGCGCTGGCCCTGACGCCCGCCATGGCGCTGGCTCAGCAGCAGTTTTCCTCTCCGGAACAGGCCGCAAGCGCGCTGGCTGAGGCAATCGGCAGGCATGATGAATCTGCCCTCAACGGGCTGCTCGGCGATAGCTGGCAGCAATTTTTACCGCCGGAGGGCATCGACCCTGACGCCGTCACTCGCTTTCAGCGCGACTGGAAAGTCAGCCATCGTATCGTTCAGCAGCAGAATAGCGCCTGGCTGGAGGTGGGACAGGAAGCATGGCGGCTACCGATCCCCATCATTAAGGATAAGAGCGGCTGGCGTTTTGATATGGCCGCTGCTGAAGATGAGATCCTGACTCGCGCGATTGGCCGCAATGAGCTGTCAGCCATTCAGGCGATGCACGCTTACGTTGATGCCCAGCAGGATTTTTATCGGCTAAACCACACCTGGGCACAGAGGATTATCAGCAGCGATGGTAAGAAAGACGGCCTCTACTGGCCTGCCGCTCCCGGCGAAGCGCCCAGCCCGCTAGGACCCGCGTTTAGCCCCGCCGAACCCGGCGAAGGCTATCACGGCTACCGTTTTCGCATCATTCAAGATGACGATGGTCAGGGCTTCGCCCTGCTGGCGTGGCCTGTGGAATGGGGAAAAACCGGCATCATGAGCTTTATGGTCAACCAAAATGATGAGGTTTATCAGGCTAATTTAGGGAATGAGACGCAGAGCAAGGCGCGCGCCATTTCGCAGTTTTCGCCGGATTCAGCCTGGCAGGCCATCAATCAATAGAAAAAAGCCCGGCGTGCGATAACGCCGCCGGGCCATATCTGTATGCTGATTTAGCCCTGATGGGGCATCAGAGACGGGTCACCCGCAAAAGCCGGTTTAGTGCTGGTCAACGCCGCTTCATCAGAGCTGATGCTGCCGGAATTCGCCGCCCATACCCCTTCGCTGGTCTTTGTTATCTGCTGATGCTGCATATTCAAATCCTGGCCCATCGCCGCAATATGGGTGCTTTCGGTCCCGCCGCTGTTATCAGCCCAGGGAATAACAGCATCAGCCGCACAGGCCATACCCGAGACCAGCGTTGCTGCCAGCAGCGTCGTCGTTAAAACTTTTTTCATCACACACCTCACATATAGTTAACTACCTATAAGTTTACCAAGTAACTATTTTTCAAGTATTAATAAGATATGCAATTTTATTAACGGCGACACAGTTCTAAACATCACTAATAAAAAAAGCGGCTCATTGAGCCGCTTTTTGGATTTTGCCTGAAAGAAAAACTTACTTTTTCTTCGCTTTCGCGTTCGGCAGGTCGGTGATGCTGCCTTCGAAGACTTCTGCTGCCAGGCCAACGGACTCGTGCAGAGTCGGGTGAGCGTGGATGGTCAGCGCGATGTCTTCAGCGTCACAGCCCATTTCGATCGCCAGACCGATTTCACCCAGCAGCTCGCCGCCGTTGGTGCCGACAATCGCTCCGCCGATAACGCGGTGAGATTCTTTGTCGAAAATCAGTTTGGTCATACCGTCAGCGCAGTCGGAAGCGATGGCGCGGCCAGAAGCAGCCCACGGGAAGGTGGCGGTTTCGTAGCTGATGCCTTTCTCTTTCGCTTCTTTCTCAGTCAGACCAACCCACGCAACTTCCGGCTCGGTATAGGCGATGGACGGGATAACTTTCGGGTCGAAGTAGTGCTTCATGCCGGCGATAACTTCGGCAGCAACGTGGCCTTCGTGAACGCCTTTGTGCGCCAGCATCGGCTGACCGACGATATCGCCGATAGCGAAGATGTGCGGCACGTTGGTACGCAGCTGTTTATCAACGCGGATAAAGCCACGCTCGTCAACTTCAACGCCTGCTTTACCGGCATCGAGGTTTTTACCGTTCGGCACGCGGCCAATAGCTACCAGCACGGCGTCGTAACGCTGCGCTTCAGCCGGGGCTTTTTTGCCTTCCATGGAAACGTAGATACCGTCTTCTTTCGCTTCAACGGCGGTCACTTTGGTTTCCAGCATCAGGTTGAATTTCTTACTGATGCGCTTGGTGAAGACTTTCACCACGTCTTTATCGGCAGCCGGGATAACCTGGTCGAACATTTCAACCACGTCAATCTCTGAACCCAGCGCATGGTATACGGTACCCATTTCCAGACCGATGATACCGCCGCCCATAACCAGCAGGCGTTTTGGTACGGTTTTCAGCTCCAGCGCATCGGTGGAGTCCCATACGCGTGGATCTTCATGCGGAATGAACGGCAGTTCGATCGGACGGGAACCCGCCGCGATGATAGCGTTGTCGAAGTTGATGACGGTTTTACCGTTTTCGCCTTCCACTTCCAGGGTGTTAGCGCCGGTAAATTTACCCAGACCGTTAACCACCTTCACTTTACGCCCTTTGGCCATGCCAGCCAGACCGCCGGTCAGCTGAGTGATGACTTTTTCTTTCCAGGTGCGAATCTTGTCAATGTCAGTTTTCGGTTCACCGAAAACGATGCCGTGTTCGGCCAGCGCTTTCGCTTCTTCGATAACTTTAGCAACGTGCAGCAGTGCTTTAGAAGGGATACAGCCGACGTTCAGGCAAACACCGCCGAGGGTGCTGTAACGTTCTACGATGACGGTTTCCAGACCTAAATCAGCGCAACGGAAGGCAGCAGAATAACCTGCGGGGCCTGCCCCAAGTACCACGACCTGAGTTTTGATTTCAGTACTCATCATGACCTCTGTTATTTGTATCCGGCGGGTCTGACGCTATTGTTTTTACGCCCATGTCCACCGGGACGTTCTATCCGCAAGCATTTTACAAAATTGTTAACAATTTTGAAACAACAAACGGCAAACGATTTTGTCCTTTATTGCTGGTAACTTCAAAACGCAGAAGAGATTACCAGAAAAAAGCCGGCCGTCAGGCCGGCTTTTTGCTTACATCACCAGGCGGCGAATGTCGCTCAGCATATTGTTGATGATGGTGATAAAGCGCGCACCATCAGCACCGTCGATCACGCGGTGGTCGAAGGACAGAGAGATCGGCATCATCAGACGCGGCACGAACTCTTTGCCATTCCATACCGGCTCCATCGCGGACTTGGACACGCCGAGGATAGCCACTTCCGGCGCGTTCACAATCGGTGCGAAGTGGGTGGTACCCAGGCCGCCGATGCTGGAGATAGTGAAGCAACCGCCCTGCATTTCGCCAGCGGTCAGCTTACCATCACGCGCTTTCTTGGAAATCACGGTCAGTTCACGAGACAGCTCGGTAATGCTCTTCTTGTTCACGTCTTTGAAGACCGGAACAACCAGACCATTCGGGGTATCAACCGCCACACCGATATTGATGTATTTCTTCAGCGTCAGACGCTGTGCATCTTCAGACAGGGAGCTGTTGAAGCGCGGCATCTGCTCAAGCGCCGCGGCAACGGCTTTCATGATGAAGACCACCGGAGTGAATTTCACGTCCAGCTTACGCTTCTCAGCTTCAGCGTTCTGCTGTTTACGGAACGCTTCCAGATCGGTGATATCGGTTTTGTCGAAGTGCGTAACGTGCGGGATCATCACCCAGTTACGGCTCAGGTTAGCACCAGAGATCTTCTGGATACGGCCCAGTTCAACTTCTTCCACTTCACCAAACTTGCTGAAGTCCACTTTCGGCCACGGCAGCATGCCCGGGATACCGCCACCGGTAGCAGCAGGCGCGGCTTCAGCGCGTTTAACCGCTTCTTTCACGTAGGCCTGAACGTCTTCGCGCAGGATACGGCCTTTACGACCAGTTCCTTTCACTTTCGCCAGGTTTACACCGAACTCGCGCGCCAGGCGACGAATCAGCGGGGTGGCGTGAACGTAAGCGTCGTTTTCAGCGAACTCAGATTTGCCTTCTGCTTTTGCAGCAGGTGCAGCTGGTTTAGCAGCCTGAGCCGGTGCAGCAGCTGGTGCCGGAGCAGCCGCGGCAGCCGGAGCTGCGGCAGGCGCAGCGCCTTCCACTTCGAAGACCATAATCAGGGAGCCGGTGGAGACTTTGTCGCCGGTGCTGATTTTGATCTCTTTCACGGTACCCGCGAACGGCGCAGGCACTTCCATGGAGGCTTTGTCGCCTTCAACGGTGATCAGTGACTGTTCAGCGGCGATTTTATCGCCCACTTTCACCATCACTTCAGTCACTTCAACTTCATCGCCGCCGATATCCGGCACGTGAACTTCTTTAGAACCTGAAGCTGCCGGTGCAGCAGCAGCCGGAGCGGCTTCCGCTTTCGCCGGCGCCGCGGCAGGCGCTGCGCCCGCCACTTCGAAGATCATGATCAGGGAACCCGTGGACACTTTGTCGCCGGTGTTAATCTTGATCTCTTTCACGGTACCGGCGAACGGCGCCGGCACTTCCATAGAGGCTTTATCGCCTTCTACGGTGATCAGGGATTGTTCAGCGGCGATGGTGTCGCCCACTTTTACCATGATTTCCGTGACTTCAACTTCATCACCGCCGATATCCGGTACATGAACTTCTTTCGCGCTGGCGGCTGCCGGTGCTGCGGCGGCCGGAGCGGCTTCTTTCTTCTCTTCCTGCGCAGGTGCAGCTGCTGCTGCACCATCGGCGGAATCGAAAATCATGATCAGTTTACCGGTCTCGGTTTTGTCGCCGACGGAGACTTTGATCTCTTTAACGACGCCAGCCTGCGGAGACGGGACTTCCATAGAGGCTTTGTCGCCTTCTACGGTGATCAGCGACTGTTCAGCTTCAACTTTGTCGCCCACTTTGACCAGAATCTCGGTGATTTCAACTTCATCAGCCCCGATGTCCGGTACTTTGATTTCGATAGCCATTATTCTTTTACCTCTTACGCCAGACGCGGGTTAACTTTATCTGCATCGATGTTGAATTTAGTGATGGCTTCCGCAACCACTTTCTTATCGATTTCGCCACGTTTAGCCAGTTCGCCCAGCGCTGCTACCACCACGTAGGAAGCGTCAACTTCGAAGTGGTGACGCAGGTTTTCACGGCTGTCAGAGCGACCGAAGCCGTCGGTACCCAGTACGCGGTAATCATCGGCCGGTACGTAAGTACGAACCTGCTCAGCGAACAGTTTCATATAGTCAGTAGATGCGACTGCCGGAGCGTCGTTCATCACCTGAGCGATGTACGGAACGCGCGGCGTTTCCAGCGGATGCAGCATGTTCCAGCGTTCACAATCCTGGCCATCGCGCGCCAGTTCGGTGAAGGAGGTGACGCTATAAACGTCAGAGCCTACGCCGTAGTCTTTGGCCAGGATCTGCGCTGCTTCACGGACGTGACGCAGGATAGAACCGGAGCCCAGCAGCTGAACTTTACCTTTGCTACCTTCAACGGTTTCGAGTTTGTAGATACCTTTACGGATACCTTCCTCGGCGCCTGCTGGCATTGCCGGCATGTGGTAGTTTTCGTTCAGCGTGGTGATGTAGTAGTAAACATTCTCTTGTTTCTCACCGTACATACGCTCCAGACCATCGTGCATGATGACCGCAACTTCGTACGCGTAAGACGGATCGTAAGAGATACAGTTCGGGATAGTCAGAGACTGAATGTGGCTGTGGCCATCTTCGTGCTGCAGACCTTCGCCGTTCAACGTGGTACGACCGGAAGTCCCGCCGATCAGGAAGCCGCGAGCCTGCTGGTCGCCGGCCTGCCAGCAAAGGTCACCGATACGCTGGAACCCGAACATGGAGTAGTAGATGTAGAACGGGATCATCGGCAGGTTGTTGGTGCTGTAGGAGGTCGCAGCAGCCAGCCAGGATGCACCGGCACCCAGTTCGTTGATACCTTCCTGCAGAATCTGGCCTTTCTCGTCTTCTTTGTAGTAAGCAACCTGCTCACGGTCCTGCGGAGTGTACTGCTGACCGTTCGGGCTGTAGATACCAATCTGACGGAACAGGCCTTCCATACCAAAGGTACGCGCTTCATCGGCGATGATCGGCACGAGGCGGTCTTTGATGGATTTGTTCTTCAGCATCACGTTCAGGGCACGAACGAACGCGATAGTGGTAGAGATCTCTTTATTCTGCTCTTCCAGCAGCGGACCGAAATCTTCCAGGGTCGGCAGCTCCAGCTTCTCATCGAAGTTTGGCTGACGGCTCGGCAGATAGCCATGCAGTTTCTGACGCTGGGCGTGCAGATAGGTGTGCTCTTCAGAACCTTCCGGGAAGGTCACATACGGCAGTTTTTCGATATCAGCATCGGCAACCGGCACGTTGAAACGATCGCGGACGTAGCGAACGCCGTCCATGTTCATTTTCTTAACCTGGTGAGCGATGTTTTTACCTTCAGCGGTGTCACCCATGCCGTAACCTTTAATGGTATGGGCGAGGATTACGGTGGCTTTGCCTTTGGTTTCCTGTGCTTTTTTCAGCGCAGCGTAGACTTTCTTCGGATCGTGACCGCCGCGGTTCAGGGCCCAGATCTGCTCGTCAGTCCAGTCGGCAACCAGCGCTGCGGTTTCCGGATATTTACCGAAGAAGTGCTCACGCACGTAAGCGCCATCTTTGGATTTGAAGGTCTGGTAGTCACCGTCAACGGTCTCTTCCATCAGCTGGATCAGTTTACCGCTGGTATCTTTACGCAGCAGCTCATCCCAGCGTCCGCCCCAGATAACCTTGATAACGTTCCAGCCAGCACCGCCAAAGATGCCTTCCAGTTCGTTAATGATCTTGCCATTACCGGTAACCGGGCCGTCAAGGCGCTGCAGGTTACAGTTGATAACGAAGACCAGGTTGTCCAGCTTCTCACGGGTCGCGATGGTGATCGCGCCTTTGGATTCCGGCTCGTCCATCTCGCCGTCGCCGAGGAAAGCGTAAACGGTTTGTTTGGAAGTGTCTTTCAGGCCGCGGTGTTCCAGATACTTCAGGAACTTAGCCTGATAAATCGCACCGATTGGACCCAGCCCCATAGAGACAGTCGGGAACTGCCAGAATTCCGGCATCAGTTTCGGGTGCGGATAAGAGGACAGACCTTTACCGTGAACTTCCTGACGGAAGTTGTTCATCTGCTCTTCAGTCAGACGACCTTCCAGGAAAGCACGCGCGTAGACGCCCGGAGAGATGTGGCCCTGGAAGTAAACCAGGTCGCCGCCGTCCTGCTCGTTGCGTGCGCGGAAGAAGTGGTTAAAGCACACTTCATAGAAGGTTGCGGAAGACTGGAAGGAAGCCATGTGGCCGCCCAGTTCGAGATCTTTTTTCGATGCGCGCAGAACGGTCATAATCGCGTTCCAGCGGATCGCAGAACGGATACGACGTTCCAGATCCAGATTACCCGGGTATTCCGGCTCATCTTCAACGGCAATAGTGTTCACGTAACCGCCGGTCGATGCGCCAGCAGCCACTTTCACCCCGCCTTTGCGGGCTTCAGAAAGGAGTTGGTCAATAAGATACTGAGCGCGCTCAACACCTTCTTCACGGATGACCGATTCGATCGCCTGTAGCCAGTCGCGAGTTTCGATCGGATCCACGTCATTTGGTAAACGTTCTGACATGGGGGGTATTCCTTATCTATCTAATCGTTGATTAATCTGGAACCTGTCCCATTGAATTCTCGTCAGAGAATGCAATAAGACAGGTTCTGCGTTTAGTTGCCGCGCTCTAAAAATGGCGCTTAAGAACCGGAGTTCTCATCTTTTCGTTGCTGTAAACGACGCAGTGAGCGTTCACGACGGCTCTGCTCACGGCTACGATCCAGCAAAATTTCCTCAATGAACGCCAGGTGACGATGCGACGCTTCACGCGCCTGCTCCGGTTCCCCGGCGATTATCGCCTCAAAAATGCGAGTACGATGATTGCTGACCTGCGGGAGCATCTCCCGACGGGCGTACAACAATTCAAAATTCTGGCGAACGTTCTGGGCCAGCATCGGCTCCATACAGCGTAGTAGATGGAGCAGCACCACATTGTGCGCCGCTTCGGTGACGGCGATTTGATACTGGACGACGGCATCGGATTCGGCGTCGAGATCGCCGGACTGCTGAGCCCGCTCAATGGCCTGATGCAGCTCGCGAATGCGTTCGCGGTCTTCATCATTGCTGCGCAGCGCCGCGTAATAAGCCGCGATGCCTTCAAGCGCGTGACGGGTTTCCAGCAGATCAAATTGGGATTCAGGGTGGTCGGACAGTAGCTCTACCAGCGGGTCGCTGAAGCTCTGCCACAGGCGGCTTTGTACAAACGTTCCGCCCCCCTGGCGACGAAGCAACAAGCCCTTAGCTTCGAGGCGTTGAATAGCCTCACGGAGCGAGGGACGGGAAACGTCGAACTGTTTTGCCAGTTCACGTTCTGGCGGGAGTTTTTCACCGGGGCGCAACGTCCCCTCAAGGATTAAAAACTCCAGCTGCTGCTCTATCACATCGGATAGTTTTGGTTGGCGGATCTTGCTGTAGGCCATATTCCCTGTCTCTGCCATTAGCCCGGAGTCAATTGGTCTTACCAATTCATAGTTCGTATCGCTAAAGTAACAAAGTATTCACCTTCTGTCCATACAGGTTTTGATTGAAATCATTAAACCCGGCACGTTTTAACAACCTTACAGAAATAACATTTCAAAAATGTAACCTTGCACAAATGTTGTGTTTACTCACAAAGAGGTAGCGTTAACGTAATAGAAACGAAAAATTACGCTATCTGAACCGATTCAACGCCTTATGAAGTGAATATAAATTCAATAAATTTGCATGGATGACAAATAATGGGTAGGCACTGGCGCATGGGGGTGGGATTTACAAATGGCGTCTTTTTGCTCGCTTCGTCATCATCCCTTCATAAAGCAGGTGCATTCAGCGGCGCTTATCACTATTCTCCATGATACGAAAGGCCTTTTCATGAATTCCCTCTCCGCCTTGCGTAAAGAAATAAGTACATCTACGGAATTTGATAATTACACAAACACAACAATATGTGCGCTACATCACTCGGGGCAAAACGGGCCGCAGGCTCAGTGAAATTTCGCTGACTATGCTATCAGGCAGGGATGGACAGCGAAGAAGTCACCTGATGGATGACGCGGACAAACATAATAACCATAACCACACACGAGGTTTCATGATGGAAGGTCAACAGCATGGCGATCGGCTAAAGCGCGGCCTTAAAAACCGCCATATTCAGCTTATTGCGCTGGGAGGCGCTATCGGTACCGGTTTGTTTCTGGGTAGCGCATCCGTCATCCAAAACGCGGGTCCCGGTATTATTCTGGGCTACGCAATTGCCGGTTTTATTGCTTTCCTGATTATGCGTCAGCTGGGCGAGATGGTCGTCGAAGAGCCGGTAGCCGGTTCATTTAGTCATTTTGCCTACAAATACTGGGGCGGCTTTGCAGGCTTCGCTTCCGGCTGGAACTACTGGGTGCTTTACGTGCTGGTCGCGATGGCCGAGCTGACCGCGGTCGGGAAATACGTCCAGTTCTGGTGGCCGGAAATTCCTACCTGGGTTTCTGCGGCCGTTTTCTTTATCGCTATCAACGCCATCAACCTGACGAACGTCAAGGTGTTTGGCGAGATGGAGTTCTGGTTCGCGATCATCAAAGTCGTCGCCGTCGTGGCGATGATCCTGTTCGGCGGCTGGCTGCTGTTCAGCGGCAACGGCGGCCCGCAGGCCACCGTGCGCAACCTGTGGGAGCAAGGCGGATTCCTGCCGCACGGCTTCACCGGGCTGGTAATGATGATGGCGATTATTATGTTCTCTTTCGGCGGGCTGGAGCTGGTCGGTATCACCGCAGCCGAAGCGGATAACCCGGAGCAGAGCATTCCGAAGGCCACCAACCAGGTCATCTACCGCATCCTGATTTTCTATGTGGGCTCGCTGGCCGTTCTGCTTTCGCTGCTGCCGTGGAGCCGCGTAACCGCCGATACCAGCCCGTTCGTCCTGATTTTCCATGAACTGGGCGATACCTTTGTCGCGAATGCGCTGAATATTGTGGTGTTAACCGCGGCGCTCTCCGTTTACAACAGCTGCGTATACTGCAACAGCCGGATGCTGTTCGGTCTGGCCCAGCAGGGTAACGCGCCAAAAGCGCTGATGAGCGTCGATAAACGCGGCGTGCCGGTCAACACCATCCTCGTCTCCGCGCTGGTCACCGCGCTGTGCGTACTGATTAACTACTTCGCGCCGGAATCCGCGTTTGGTCTGCTGATGGCGCTGGTGGTTTCAGCCCTGGTGATCAACTGGGCGATGATTAGCCTGGCGCACATGAAGTTCCGTCGCGCTAAGCAGCAGCAGGGCGTGGTCACCCGCTTCCCGGCGCTGCTTTATCCGCTGGGCAACTGGATCTGCCTGCTGTTTATGGCGGGAGTGCTGGTGATCATGCTGATGACCCCTGGCATGGCGATTTCCGTCTACCTTATCCCGGTATGGATTGCCGTTCTCGGCGTCGGCTACCTGTTTAAACAGAAAACCGCCAGCGCCATTAAAGCATAATCCTGCATCTCCACAACCTGTGTCCGCCCGCCGCTGGCGGACACAGCGCATTGTTATCTGCTTCACACTTTCCCCCTGATAACCGATTTATCCATATCGTTAACCCTATCCTGCAACGCATTAGTCCATTACCCGGCTAATAATTCTCTCCATACCGCCACGGGGAGATCGCTGCGATGAATGGCAATAAGCTTTCAGTTAAAGAAAAAATAGGCTACGGGATGGGTGATGCCGGATGCAATATCATATTCGGCGCCATCATGTTGTTTGTTAACTATTTTTATACGGATATTTTTGGTCTCGCGCCGGCGCTGGTGGGCGTTTTGCTGCTTTCCGTACGCGTTATTGATGCCGTCACCGATCCGATTATGGGGGCGATGGCCGACCGTACCCGCAGTAAATACGGGCGCTTTCGCCCATGGCTGCTGTGGATTGCCTTCCCGTACGCGCTGTTCAGCGTGCTGATGTTTACCACCCCGGAGTGGTCGTACAATAGCAAGGTTATCTATGCTTTCGTCACCTACTTCCTGCTCTCGCTGACCTACACCGCGATCAACATCCCCTACTGCTCCTTGGGTAGCGTGATTACGAATGACCCGAAGGAACGCGTGGCCTGCCAGTCCTATCGCTTCGTGATGGTCGGTATCGCCACGCTCCTGCTCTCCCTGACGCTGCTGCCGATGGCGGACTGGTTCGGCGGTGAGGATAAAGCCAAAGGCTATCAGATGGCGATGACCGTGCTGGCGATTATCGGTATGTGCATGTTCCTGTTCTGCTTTGCCACCGTTCGTGAGCGCGTAAAACCCGCCGTCCAGACCAACGACGAACTGAAAAAAGATCTGAAAGACGTCTGGAAAAACGACCAGTGGGTTCGCATCCTGCTGCTAACGCTGTGCAACGTTTGTCCGGGCTTTATTCGCATGGCCGCCACCATGTACTACGTCACCTGGGTGATGCAGCAAAGCACCCACTTCGCCACGCTGTTTATCAGCCTCGGGGTAGTCGGCATGATGATCGGCAGTATGCTGGCTAAAGTCCTGACCGACCGCTGGTGCAAACTGCAGGTGTTTTTCTGGACCAACATCGTGCTGGCGATTTTCTCCTGCGCCTTCTACTTCTTCGACCCGCACGCCACCATGATGATTATGGTGCTCTACTTCCTGCTGAATATTCTGCATCAGATCCCCTCGCCGCTGCACTGGTCGCTGATGGCCGACGTGGATGACTACGGCGAATGGAAGACCGGCAAACGCATCACCGGCATCAGCTTCTCAGGCAACCTGTTCTTCCTGAAGGTCGGTCTGGCCATCGCCGGCGCGATGGTTGGCTTCCTGCTCTCCTGGTACGGTTACGATGCCGGTGCGAAGCAGCAAAGCGCCTCCGCGATTAACGGTATCGTATTGTTATTCAGCGTTATCCCCGGCATCGGCTATCTGATTACCGCGGGGGTGGTGCGTATGCTGAAGGTAAACCGCGAATTTATGCGGCTAATTCAGTCCGACCTCGAGAAACGCCGGGTCAACTACAGCGAGCTCAACGACTATCAGGAACTGAAAACCGGCGAACAGGTAAGGAAAGCGTAATGAAAAACTGGCCGAATCCATTTATTGAACAACGCGCGGACCCGTATATTCTGCGCCATCAGGAGAGCTACTACTTTATTGCCTCGGTGCCGGAGTATGACCGTCTGGAAATCCGCCGCTCAGCAACCCTCGAAGGTTTACGCGACGCGCAGCCGGTGGTCGTCTGGCGTAAACCGGACAGCGGCCCGATGAGCCAGCTCATATGGGCCCCGGAGCTGCATGAGATTGACGGCAAATGGTATATCTACTTTGCCGCCAGCCACACCCACGATCTGGATGCGCAGGGCATGTTCCAGCACCGCATGTTCGCGCTCGAATGCGCGGACAGCGACCCGTTAACCGGTAAATGGCAGGAAAAAGGACAGATTAAAACGCCGCTTGATACCTTTGCGCTGGATGCCACCACCTTCCGCCATCAGGGTAAACGGTGGTACCTGTGGGCGCAAAAAGATCCGGAAATTAAGGGCAATACCAACCTCTATCTGGCTGAATTGGCAAATCCGTGGACGCTAAAAGGTCAGCAGCTCAGGCTGAGTCAACCCGAGTTTGACTGGGAGTGCCGGGGTTTTCTGGTGAACGAAGGCCCGGCGGTACTGTTCCACGGCGACAAGCTGTTCGTCAGCTACTCCGCCAGCGCCACCGACGAAAACTACTGCATGGGCTTATTGTGGATAGACGTTAACGCCGACCCGCTGCGGCCGGAAAACTGGCATAAAGCGCCGCAGCCGGTGTTCCGTACCAGCTATGAGAATCGTCAGTATGGGCCCGGCCACAATAGCTTTACGCAGACGCCGGAGGGAGAAGATGTGCTGGTGTACCACGCGCGCAACTACACCGAAATCGAAGGCGACCCGCTGTACGATCCGAATCGCCATACCCGCCTGAAGCGGATTCGCTGGCAGGAAAACGGGATGCCTGATTTTGGCATCCCGGCAGCAGATACGGATTAAAAGCGGAACCTGCCCGCCAGCGGGCAGGTGCTTAAATCAGCGTACCGTAAATCGTCAGCAGCGCCATAATCACCACCACCACCAGCGATGTTTTTTTCGCCATGGAGACCGCCGCCTTCGGCGTCGCCACTTTATCCACGTGCGGCTCGCGCGCCAGCGAATACTGCGCCAGGCGCGTCAGCACCTGATACTGCGAAGAGTGGCGGTCGCCCAGCGAGGCAAACCACGCAGGCAAAGCCTTTTCCCCGTGCCCAACCAGCGCGTACACCACGCCGACCAGACGTACCGGAACCCAGTCGACCACGTGCAGAATGCCGTCAATACCCGACTGTAAGCGATGACGCGGCGTCTGATAACGCGCCAGCCAGGTCTGCCAGGCCCGCAGCGTACAGTAGGCAATCAGGGTTAACGGTCCCCACGGCCCGCCGACAACGAACCAGAACAGCGGAGCGAGATAGTAGCGGTAGTTAATCCACAGCAGCGCGTTTTGCAGCTCGCTCAGATATTCACGCTGGTCGCAGCCGGGCGGCACGCCGTGGATCAGGGTGAGCTCGCTGGCCATGGCGTCGCAGGCGCGGCTATCATCGCGCGCCGCCGCCTTCAGGTAGGCGTGATAGTGCAGACGGACTTTGCCCGCGCCGATGCACAACAGGCCCAGCAGGATCCAGAACACCAGCAGAGGAATGTTAAACAGCTGCCCCTGCAGCAGACGCTGAATAATAAACACGACCGCCGCCGCCGCGACCGTCATCAGTAGGGTGGTGAGCAGGGAATAATGCTTTACCCGGCGAAACAGCACTTCCAGCCGGTGATCGAGCTGCCAGTGCTCGCCCAGCTTAAACAAACGCTCGGCAATGAGGACCAACAGCGTAGTGAACAACGTCATGGCATCTCCTTATTCTGACGACGGGGTTAACAGACCGCGAAATTTGACCCAGTCAAAAGCCGGGCCGGGATCCGTTTTACGCACTGGCGCAATATCGCTATGGCCGGTGATATTGTCAGCTATCGCCGGATAGCGCGAGATAAGCTGACGGGTAACGGCAACCAGCTGCTGATACTGCGCGTCGGTATAAGCCAGCTCGTCGGTCCCTTCCAGCTCAATGCCTATCGAAAAATCATTACAGCGCTCGCGCCCGTGATAGCTGGAAACCCCCGCGTGCCAGGCGCGCTGGTCGAAAGGCACATACTGCACGATTTCACCATCGCGGCGAATCAGACAGTGTGCCGAAACGCGAAGATGCGCGATTTCAGCAAAGAAAGGGTGGGCATGGGGATCGAGCGTACCGGTGAACAGGGCATCAATCCATGGCCCGCCAAATTCGCCGGGCGGCAGGCTTATATTATGCACCACCAGCAAAGAGGGGGTTTCATTATCCGGGCGGCTATCGTGGTGCGGCGAAGGAACCCGACGCGCCTCTTCCAGCCATCCCCCGTTCAACTGCATGTTGAGTCTCCTTTTACTAGCTTATGCATTCGCGGCACCGTGACCAAACAATCCCCGGCATCATACCCACGCTCGCTCGGTTGGCTAACGCTAAAACTTCACGCTGGCGCCGCCGGCGAAAGGACGCGGATGTGGTACAGAAACGTCGTTCAGGTTAGCATGTTTCCCACTTCTGAATCTTATCTATCTGGAGCTTTATCATGACGCCTCGTCGCTACAATCCCGACCGCCGCCGTGACGCGCTGCTGGAGCGTATTAATCTTGATATTACCGATGCCGTCGCTCAATCCCTGCGGGAAGATTTAGGCGGTGAAGTGGATGCGAACAACGATATTAGCGCG
Organism: Klebsiella sp. CN_Kp106; assembly: GCF_040064575.1. Taxonomy (NCBI): domain Bacteria; kingdom Pseudomonadati; phylum Pseudomonadota; class Gammaproteobacteria; order Enterobacterales; family Enterobacteriaceae; genus Klebsiella; species Klebsiella sp. CN_Kp106. Next base: position 129,399 of record NZ_JBEAIG010000002.1, read on the forward strand.
CAATTATTGCCGCAGGATGCGCGCTCGCATGCCGTCGTCATCACCCGTGAAGACGGCGTGTTTTGCGGTAAACGCTGGGTAGAAGAAGTCTTTATTCAGCTTGCGGGCGACGACGTTAACTTCACCTGGCACGTTGCCGATGGCGACGCGGTAAAAGCCAATCAGCCGCTATTCGAGCTGGAAGGCCCTTCGCGGATCCTGCTCACCGGCGAACGTACCGCACTCAATTTCGTGCAGACGCTCTCCGGGGTGGCCAGCGAAGTCCGCCGCTATGTCGACCTGCTGGCAGGCACCAAAACTCAGCTGCTCGATACGCGCAAAACGCTGCCGGGCCTGCGCACGGCACTGAAATATGCGGTCCTGTGCGGCGGCGGGGCCAATCATCGCCTCGGCCTCTCCGATGCCTTTCTGATTAAAGAGAACCATATTATCGCTTCCGGCTCGGTACGGCAGGCGGTAGAAAAAGCGTTCTGGCTGCACCCGGATGTGCCGGTTGAGGTGGAAGTCGAAACCCTTGAAGAGCTGGATGAAGCGCTGAAAGCCGGCGCTGACATCATTATGCTCGACAACTTCACTACCGACCTGATGCGCGAAGCGGTCAAACACACCAACGGCCAGGCGGCGCTGGAAGTCTCCGGCAACGTCACATTCGAGACTATTCGTGAATTTGCTGAAACCGGCGTCGATTACATCTCCGTTGGCGCGTTGACCAAGCACGTCCGCGCTCTCGATCTCTCTATGCGCTTCCGCTAATCCCCCTGCCCCGGTTCGTCGTTGATGCCGGGGCGCACTTTTGCGAGCCGGCTCGCACGCCAATAATCCCTCAATGCAACCCGCAAAAAAAGCCTGGAAGCGTGCTTCTCCAGACGCGATCTGCCGCTCGTATCGCTAAACAAACCCCGGCAAAGTGCTCCCGAAGATAACAAGGAGCAACTTATGGACAAACAACGCGGCTTTACCCTCATCGAACTTATGGTGGTCATTGGGATCATCGCCATTCTCAGCGCAATCGGCATTCCGGCTTATCAGAACTATCTGCGAAAAGCGGCGCTTACCGATATGCTGCAAACCTTCGTCCCGTTCCGCACCGCCATTGAGCTGTGCGCGCTGGAGCACGGCGGATTAACCACCTGCGATGGCGGCAGCAACGGTATCCCCTCGCCCGCCACAACCCGCTACGTCTCGGCTATGACCGTCGCCACAGGCGTTGTCACGCTCACCGGGCAGGAAAGCCTTAATGGCTTAAGCGTCACGCTGACGCCGACCTGGGATAACGCTAACGGCATCACCGGCTGGCAGCGAGTGTGCAACATTACCGGCGATAGCGCACTCAAGCAGGCCTGTGAAGACGTGTTCCGTTTTAACTGAGGGCGCGGCAATGAAAACTGAACAATTGATACCTCTTTGCCAGCGCTATCAGGCCTTACTGCTCGATAGCAATGAACACACCATCGCTATCGCCGTGGTTGACGCCCCCGCCCCGGAGCTGCTGGAAGCGTTACGTTTCGCGACGCAGAAAAGGATTGATATCGAGTGCTGGAGCCAGGACCAGATGGACAAGCGGCTGCAGACGCCGGGAATATCAACCCTCACCCCGCCTGTTGAAGCCTCGGCCAGCATCGTTGAACAGGTAAATAGCCTTCTGGAACAGGCCCTGCGCCAGCGCGCATCGGATATTCATATTGAACCCGGTGACGATCGCCTGAGAATTCGCCTGCGGGTAGATGGCGTACTCCATTCTCTTGCGCCGCTTGCGCCGGAACTGGCCGCCCCCATCACCGCCCGACTTAAAGTGCTCAGCAATCTGGATATCGCTGAACACCGGGTACCGCAGGACGGTCAGTTTACCCTCACGCTCGCAGACCGCCCGATCTCGTTTCGGATCGCCACGCTTCCCTGCCGCGGCGGGGAAAAAATCGTCCTTCGCTTATTACACCAGGTCGAACAAGCGCTGGACCTCGAAGCGCTGGGGCTATCGTCTCAGCAGCTTGCCGCCTTTCGCTCGGCGCTTAACCAACCTCAGGGGCTGATGCTGGTCACCGGCCCGACGGGAAGTGGGAAAACCGTCACTTTGTACAGCGCGCTGCAGGCGCGGAATCGCGACGAGGTCAATATATGCAGCGTTGAAGATCCGCTGGAGATCCCCATCGTGGGGATGAATCAGACGCAGATTAATCCGCGGGCGGGCTTAACCTTTCACAGCGTACTGCGCGCCCTGCTACGCCAGGATCCCGATATCGTGATGGTCGGAGAGATACGCGATGCAGAAACCGCTGAAATTGCGATAAAAGCAGCGCAAACCGGGCACCTGGTTCTCTCAACGCTGCACACCAATTCAACCAGTGAAACGCTGGTTCGCCTGCAGCAGATGGGCGTTGCGCGCTGGATGATCTCATCCGCGCTTTCTCTGGTGGTTGCTCAACGCCTGGTACGCAAACTGTGCCCGCACTGCCGCCGGGAAACCGGCAGTTCGGCCGATGTTCCACACAGCCTGTGGCCGCGGGCGCTTCCTCGCTGGCAGGCTCCGGGCTGTCAGCACTGCTATCACGGCTACTACGGTCGCCTGGCGCTATTTGAGCTGCTCCCCGTCACCACCGCGTTACGGCAGGCGATTACTCAGGGTCTTAGCGCCGGAGAGATCGAGTCCCTGGCGCGCGAATCCGGCATGATGACGCTGTTTGAGAGCGGCTGTCTGGCCGTCGAACGTGGGATGACAAGTCTGGAAGAGGTCGTTCGCGTGTTGGGGATACCGCATGGCGACTAAACGACTGTGGCGCTGGCGCGGTCTCTCTCTCCAGGGCATTCCCTGCCAGGGAACGCTCTGGCAGGATAATCGCCCTGAGGCATTGCAGGCTCTGCAGCGGCAGCGAATTATCCCGCTGACGCTGCGCCGCTGTAGCGTGCAAAGCGCCCTCTGGCATCCGCGCTACAGTGGCGAAATCATCCGCCAGCTGGCCGCGCTTCTTCAGGCCGGTCTCCCCCTGGCCGAGGGGCTGGAACTGCTGGCGCAGCAGCAGCCCAATGCGCAATGGCAGGCGTTGCTGCAAACCCTGGCGGAGGATCTGGCACAGGGCATTTCGCTTTCAGGCTCCCTGGAAAAATGGCCTGAGGCGTTCCCTCCGCTCTATCTGGCCATGATTCGCACCGGTGAACTTACCGGTAAACTGGAGCTTTGCTGCGCTCAGTTGGCCAGGCAGCAGCGAGAGCAGCTGCTCCTCACCGAAAAAGTGAAAAAAGCGCTGCGCTACCCGTTGATTATCTTATCCCTGGCGCTGCTGGTGGTTATGGGAATGCTGTGCTTTGTCTTACCGGAGTTCGCCGCTATATATCAAACCTTCAACACCCCGCTGCCGTGGCTGACCCGCGCGGTAATAAGCATTGGCGAAGGGTTAACTCGCTGTTGGCCACTGCTCGCTGCCCTGGGTATTTTACCTGCAATACTCAACCGGCTGATTTGCCAGCGGCCAGGCTGGCTGCTGTACCGTCAGAAGCTGCTCCATACGCTGCCGGTATTTGGCAAACTGCTATGCGGCCAGCGGCTTAGCCAGATTTTTACCGTACTCGCATTGACGCAAAGCGCCGGAATCAGCTTCCTGCAAGGCCTGCAAAGCGTGGAGGAAACCCTGAGCTGCCCGCTATGGCGGCAGAGGCTCCAGCAGGTTTGCCGGCAAATTACCCACGGCGATCCCATCTGGCAGGCGCTCGCCAACGGCGGAGGCTTCACGCCGCTTTGCCTACAACTGATCCGTACCGGTGAAGCCTCGGGTTCGCTGGATACCATGCTGGAAAATCTGGCTCGTCACCATAGTGAGCAGACGCATCAGCAGGCAGATAATCTGGCGACCTTGCTGGAACCGATGATGTTGGTAGTGACCGGAACGATTGTCGGCGTACTGGTGGTGGCGATGTATTTACCCATTTTTCATCTGGGCGACGCCATTAGCGGGATGGGGGGATAACGCTGGCGCAAACGCGCCAGCGAACGGCATTACAGGCTGTTGAACACGCGGTTCTCTTGTTCCTGTACGCGAATAAAAGTCGTGCGTTTAGTCAGTTCTTTCAGTCGTGAAGCACCTACGTAGGTGCATGCGGAACGCAGGCCGCCAAGAATATCGCGCGCGGTGTTTTCAACCGGGCCGCGCAGAGGCAGCTTAACGGTTTTGCCTTCAGCCGCACGGTACTGGGCTACGCCGCCAACGTGACGGGTCATCGCCGACTCCGAGCTCATGCCGTAGAACAGCATGAATTTTTCGCCGTTTTCTTCAACCACTGTACCGCCGCTCTCTTCGTGACCGGCCAGCATACCGCCAAGCATCACGAAATCCGCGCCGCCGCCGAAGGCTTTAGCCACATCGCCCGGCATAGTACATCCGCCGTCACTGATAATCTGCCCGCCCAGGCCGTGCGCCGCATCGGCACACTCAATCACTGCGGAAAGCTGCGGATAGCCGACGCCGGTTTTCACGCGGGTTGTACATACGGAGCCCGGACCGATACCCACCTTAACGATATCAGCCCCCGAAAGAATCAGCTCTTCGCACATTTCGCCGGTCACAACGTTGCCCGCAATAATGGTTTTCTGCGGCCAGGCTTCGCGGGCTTTCGCGACAAACTGCACGAAGTGCTCTGAATAGCCATTCGCCACGTCAATGCACACAAAGCTAAGCTGCGGATTTTGGATCAGAATCTGTTTTGTTTTTTCAAAATCCGCATCGGAGGTGCCGGTAGAGACCATGACGTGCTGCACGACATCTGCCGATACGCTCTGAACAAACGCCTGCCACTGTTCCACGCTGTAATGCTTATGTACGGCGGTCAAAACGCCAAATGAAGCCAGGGCTTTAGCCATGGCAAACGTGCCAACGGTGTCCATGTTAGCAGCAATGATCGGCACACCAGACCAGGTCTGGCCAGAATGTTTGAAAGTGAATTCACGTTCCAGCTGTACGTCAGAACGGCTTTTGAGGGTAGAACGTTTCGGGCGGATAAGAACGTCTTTAAAACCAAGCTTCAAATCTTCTTCAATACGCATGTGCGAATTCCTGGGGTTAATTGCATTATTGTGAGAGCACAACTCCAGTGACGTTATCATACGCACGAATCATGGCCGCGCAAGACTGCGATTTTCACTTTTTTTACGCTACAATCGTATAAATTTACCTGGTGAACAGCCAAAAGCGAATTTGCGATATCCCATCGCAGGCGTATCATTTTTAACCATTTGATTTACATGCGCAAAAAGAACCAGGGTACGTGGTGACAGCCATTTATTGGTTGATATCACGTCGATAAAACCACTGTCGCAGTGGCGTCGTCGCGTCGTAAATCACGGCTCTGTTATTGAAAAATGTGCATGTAGTCAGTTTCAGGATTGAGGTGTATGACATACACGGTAGCGTTAACAGGCGGCATCGGTAGCGGTAAAAGTACCGTAGCCGACGCATTCTCACACCTCGGGGTTAACGTTATTGATGCTGACATTATCGCGCGCCAGGTGGTCGAGCCCGGTACCCCGGGGCTAAACGCGATTGCTCAACGCTTCGGTCCGCAGATCCTGAATAAAGATGGCACCCTTAACCGTCGCGCTCTGCGTGAACATATTTTCGCTCATGCAGAGGATAAGAACTGGCTAAACGCGCTGCTGCACCCGCAAATTCAGCAGGAAACGCGTCGCCAGATGCAGCTTGCCACCTCGTCTTATATTCTCTGGGTTGTACCTTTACTGGTCGAAAACCGTTTGTCCGCCAAAGCCGATCGGGTCCTTGTTGTCGATGTGCCGAAAGAGACGCAGATAGCGCGCACGATGCTTCGCGATCGGGTCAGTCGGCAACATGCGGAACATATTCTTGCCGCTCAGGCAACGCGCGAGCAGCGCCTTGCCGTTGCGGATGATGTTATTGAAAATATGGGTTCACCTGATGCCATCGCATCAGCTGTCGCCCGCCTGCATGCAAAGTATCAACAGCTGGCAACGCAGGCCGCCTCACAGGAAAAACCGTAATGTCTACCCCTGTTCTATTTGAACATCCGCTTAATGAAAAAATGCGCACCTGGCTGCGTATTGAGTTTTTGCTCCAGCAGCTGACCGTACATCCCGCCATTACCAGCCATGCGGATGCGCTGCATTTTTTCCGCAATATCGGCGATCTTTTAGATGTTTTTGAACGCGGTGAAGTACGTACCGATCTGATGAAAGAGCTGGATCGCCAGCAGAGGAAGCTGCAATCCTGGGCGGAAGTCCCTGGGGTTGATCAGGATCGTATCAACGAACTGCGTCAGCAGCTGAAGCAATCAGGCAGTACGTTAATGTCGGCGCCGCGTATCGGCCAGTATCTGCGAGAGGATCGCCTGATCGCCCTGGTACGCCAACGCCTGAGTATCCCGGGCGGCTGCTGTAGCTTCGATCTTCCGACGCTGCACATCTGGCTGCATATGCCGCAGGAATATCGTGATGAGCAGGTCGGTAAGTGGCTGGCCAGCCTGGAACCGTTGACGCAATCGCTGATGCTCATTCTCGATCTCATCCGTAACTCGGCCCCCTTCCGTAAGCAGACCAGCCTGAACGGTTTTTATCAGGACAACGGCGAAGATGCCGATCTGCTGCGTCTGCGTTTGGATCTTGCCAGCCAGCTCTACCCCCAAATATCAGGCCACAAGAGCCGCTTTGCCATCCGCTTTATGCCGCTGGACAGCGAGCACGGCATCGTGCCGGAGCGTTTTGATTTTGAACTGGCCTGCTGTTAAGGAGTCAATATGTCAGAAGAGATAACCGTCAACTGCCCAACCTGCGGCAAAATTGTGGTCTGGAATAAGCAGAGCCCGCATCGCCCGTTCTGCTCCAAACGCTGTCAGCTTATCGATTTAGGCGAATGGGCAGCGGAAGAGAAACGTATCCCGAGCAGCAGCGATCTGTCAGATAGCGACGGCTGGAGCGAAGAAAAAGAGTAACGGATTTCGGGCGGGCATGTACAGGCCCGCCCTGATTTGCCGGATGCAGGCGCACCCTACCCGATCTGAGAATATTGAATTAACTTCGTAATGACGGGTTCGTTTGCCGGCGGAAAATCCTCAGCAACGAGCGCGCTCTGCGCAATCCAGCGGCCCGGCTGCCCTTCTTTCCCCCACGGCTCGCCTTCCCAGCTGTTCACCAGCCAGAACCACAGCGTGATATGGCGATCGGGAAACTGGTACTCCAGCTTATCAAACAGGCTGTAAGCTTTGGCTGTAATGCCGACCTCTTCCTGCAGCTCGCGCACTAAGGCCTGTTCGGACGACTCGCCCTCTTCAATTTTACCGCCCGGGAATTCAAGCTTGTTCGCCATATGCGCATCAGCGGCCCGCTGAGTGATAAAAATCTCCCCTTGCGAATTACGGATAATACCCACTGAAATTTGCAGCGTTTTCATTGTCTTCATTCCATAAAAAAGGCGCAGATATCTGCGCCCTGGTATTCAATATTGTAAAAGCTTAGCTCAGGCGACCGTGGCACTGCTTGTATTTTTTGCCAGAACCGCACGGGCAAGGATCGTTACGACCCACTTTACGCTCGCCGGTTTGTTCAGCCAGCGCGGCCGCGGCTGCGCTATCATCGTCCTGATGGCTCAGCTGCTGCATCTGCGCCAGACGCTCAGCTTCTTCACGACGCTGCTGCTCCATCGCTTCAACCTCTTCCGGCATCCGCACCTGAACTTTGCTCAGGGTACTGATCACTTCATATTTCAGGGATTCCAGCATTGAAGCGAACATGGAGAAAGATTCACGCTTATATTCCTGCTTCGGATCTTTCTGCGCATAGCCGCGCAGGTGGATGCCCTGACGCAGGTAGTCCATCGCCGCCAGGTGCTCTTTCCACAGGGAGTCCAGCGTTTGCAGCATGACGCCTTTTTCAAAGTGACGCATCATCTCAGCGCCAACCACTTCCTCCTTACGCTGATAGGTTTCAATGGCGCTCTGCAGAATGCGCTCACGCAGCGTTTCTTCATGAAGCTCCGGCTCTTTATCCAGCCACTCTTTGAGCGGCAGCTCGAGGTCGAAGTCATTTTTCAGACGCTCCTGCAGGCCTTCAATATCCCACATCTCTTCCAGCGACTGCGGAGGAATATGGGCATCGATGGTCGCTTTAAATACGTCTTCACGAATGCTGTTAATCGTCTCGCTCACGTCGGTCACGTCGAGCAGCTCATTACGCTGGGTGTAAATAGCGCGACGCTGATCGTTAGCCACATCGTCATATTCCAGCAGCTGCTTACGAATATCGAAGTTACGGCTCTCGACTTTACGCTGCGCGTTGGCAATCGCTTTCGTCACCCACGGGTGCTCGATAGCCTCACCCGGCTTCATACCCAGTTTACGCATCATGCCGGACACGCGGTCAGACGCGAAGATACGCATCAGGGCATCTTCCATCGACAGATAGAAACGGGAAGAACCGGCGTCCCCCTGACGGCCTGAACGACCGCGGAGCTGGTTATCAATACGGCGGGATTCATGGCGTTCGGTGCCGATGATATGCAGACCGCCCGCAGCCAGTACCGCATCGTGACGAACCTGCCAGTCGGCTTTGATCTGCGCAATCTGTTCCGGAGTCGGGTCTTCCAGCTGGGCGACCTCGGCCTGCCAGCTACCGCCAAGCATAATGTCGGTACCACGGCCGGCCATGTTGGTTGCAATGGTTACCGCAGACGGATAGCCCGCCTGCGCAACGATGTCCGCTTCGCTGGCGTGGAATTTCGCGTTCAGCACGTTGTGCTTGATACCCGCCTTCGTTAATTCATTAGAGACCACTTCTGATTTTTCGATAGAAATGGTACCTACCAGCACCGGCTGACCCGCGGCGGTACGCTGCTTGATATCTTCGATAATGGCCTGAATTTTTTCCGCTTCGGTCATATAGACCAGGTCCGCCATGTCTTTACGAATCATCGGACGGTTGGTCGGAACCACAACGGTATCCAGCTTATAGATTGAGCTAAATTCAAACGCTTCGGTATCGGCGGTACCGGTCATCCCTGCCAGCTTCTCGTACAGGCGGAAATAGTTCTGGAAGGTAATTGAAGCCAGCGTCTGGTTCTCGTTCTGAATATCAACGCCTTCTTTCGCTTCAACGGCCTGATGCAGGCCATCGGACCAGCGGCGCCCCTGCATCGTACGGCCGGTGTGTTCGTCGACGATGATCACTTCGCCATCTTTCACGATGTAATCAACATCGCGGGTGAACAGCACATGCGCGCGCAGCGCGGCGGTCACGTGGTGCATCAGCATGATATTGGTCGGTGAGTACAGCGACTCGCCTTCTTCCATAATACCTTCATTCACCAGCAGCTCTTCAATCAGCACCAGGCCGCGTTCGGTCAGGTTTACCTGACGCGCTTTCTCATCGACGGAGAAGTGCCCTTCGCCGGTAAAGGTTTCGGAGTCTTCTTTATCCTGACGCACCAGATGCGGAATGATCTTGTTCACCTTCTTATACATTTCCGAACTGTCTTCAGCCGGGCCGGAAATAATAAGCGGGGTACGCGCTTCATCGATCAGAATGGAGTCGACTTCATCCACCAGCGCATAGTGCAGTTTGCGCTGTACGCGCTCTTCAGGACTGAAGGCCATATTGTCGCGCAGATAGTCAAAGCCGTATTCGTTGTTGGTACCGTAAGTAATATCGGCTGCATAGGCTTCACGCTTGGCCGGCGCAGGCAGGCCGGACATGTTAATGCCAACGGTCATCCCCAGGAATTCAAACAGCGGGCGGTTGTTCTCGGCATCACGCTGCGCCAGATAGTCGTTGACGGTCACCACGTGAACGCCTTTACCGGTCAGCGCATTCAGATAGGCAGGCAGAGTTGCGGTCAGCGTTTTACCTTCACCTGTACGCATTTCTGCAATACAGCGGTCGTTGAGAACCATGCCGCCCAGCAGCTGAACGTCAAAGTGGCGCATGCCGAAGACGCGTTTACTGGCTTCACGCACGACGGCAAAGGCTTCCGGGATCAGGCTCTCCAGGGCTTCGCCTTTTTCCAGGCGAGCGCGGAACTCAGCGGTTTTCCCTTTCAGTTCGTCGTCGGACAGTTTTTCCATGGACGGTTCCATGGCGTTGATCACGTTGACGGCTTTGCGCATACGACGCAGCGTACGGTCGTTACGGCTACCGAATACTTTAGTTAATAATTTGATTAGCATAATAAAATCTCAAACGCCCCGCGGTGCGGAGTCACAAAAAAATAGAATGGTCCGTTTTTGGTTTAGCTGAGACGTTGAGGCCCTGCGCGTATGCCGGCCACCTGGCTAATCCAGGTACAGACGCGAAACGCGCAGTGGGAAATAGAGGGGTTATATGCCGCCAGATGAACAATGGCCGGAGGTTTACTCTCCTGCGTCAACAGCGCGCTAAGCGTGTCGAGAAGGGCCAGATGCTGCGCCTGAAGCGGTGAAGACTCTTCCGCTACCGGCAGCGCCTGCGGGGCCATCGCAAAAGAGAGGTGGCGAATGACCGTACGAATGGCGTGCTGATGCCAGTAATCAACCGTGAAATTGGGCCGACGACTGGAAGATTCCAGCAGCGCTAGCTGAGAAAAATTAACTTTAGCAGGATTATGGTTGCTGGACGTCGTTTTAGCGGGCGACGCGGTCTCATGCTCATGACCATTGCTAAGCGCAGGCAGGCCGAGGCTAGCCGCGACCATCCCCAACAGGAGATGCGGCCAGAAATACCGTCTGCCAAACTGTCGCCAGCGCGTCAGCAATCCACTCACTTACGTTACCTTTTGTTGGTAGCAACCCTAAGAAATATTTTGCGTCCAAATACTAACATTAATACGCCGTCACGGCAGCAGGAATGAGGTCTCAGGCGGGGGAAAAACGTTTAAAAAAGGAACGAACGCGCAAAAAATGCAGTTAAAAATCAAAGCAGGACGCAGCGGGAATATAAAAAAGAAAACGACTGGCTCCCTGGCCGGAGAGAGTACCAGGTTACCAGTCGAATTTACTGCCGGGTCTGACTTATGCCAGAACCAGCGTCGGGGCGCGGAACGCCAGCGGCATTTCTGCGTCGTCCTCGAAGGTCACATACTCCCAGGCTTCCTGTTTTGCCAGAACAGCCTGCAGCAGTTTGTTATTCAACGCGTGACCGGATTTGTACGCCGTAAATGCGCCGATAATATTGTGACCACACATAAAGAGGTCGCCAATGGCATCCAGCATTTTGTGACGGACAAACTCATCTTCAAAGCGCAAACCGTCTTCGTTCAGTACGCGATAATCGTCAACAACGATGGCACAATCGAAGCTGCCGCCCAGGCACAGGCCGCGGGACTGCAGATATTCGATATCACGCATAAAACCGAAGGTACGCGCGCGGCTAATCTGGCGCATAAACGCATCAGCCGAGAAGTTCATTGCGTAGCGCTGGCTGCTGGAGTCAATCGCCGGATGGTTAAAATCAATGGTGAAGTCCAGTGAAAAACCATTGTACGGTTTGAATTCGGCCCATTTATCGCCATCTTCAACGCGAACTGTCTCTTTGATACGCACAAATTTCTTAGCGCAGTTCAGTTCATCAATGCCGGCATCCAGCAACAGATAAACGAACGGAGCCGCACTACCGTCCATAATTGGGACTTCCGGCGCATCGACTTCAATAATAATGTTGTCGATACCCAAGCCAGCCAGCGCGGCATTGAGGTGCTCAACCGTCGATATCCGCACGTCATGCTCATTGACCAGGCAAGTACAGAGCATGGTATCACGCACAGATTTGGCATCAGCCGGAAAATCAACCGGTGGATTCAAGTCGGTGCGACGATAGATGACCCCGGTATTTGCCGGCGCAGGGCGTAACGTCAGGGTGACTTTCTTGCCGGTATGCAAACCGACGCCAGTCGCCTGAACGATACGTTTAAGAGTCCTTTGTTTGATCATCGTATAATCTCGCCAAGTTACCTATCCAACCGAAGTGTACTATACATTCGGCAGGCCAGTTTAGCACAAAGAGCGCAGATGCCCAACTTCCAGCCAATTCTTAATCGGCCTGCTTACGCAGGAAGGCTGGAATATCCAGATAATCTGGCTCTTTCGCGGCCTGCGGCGTATTGTCGTTGACCACTTTTGCGGCCGGTTTCTGCTCTTGCGTCAGTGGAGACATACCGTGCTGCTGGTAACGATCCATCACCGGCTGCTGCACCTGTTTGTTGGTGACCAGGGTGATTTCCGGACGTTTGTCCATACCGATACCGGTAGCAACGACGGTTACGCGCAGCTCGTCGTTCATATCCGGGTCCAGAGAGGTACCGATAACCACGGTGGCGTTATCCGAAGCAAATGCGCGGATAGTGTTACCTACGGTCTCGAACTCATCCAGACGCAGGTCGAAGCCCGCAGTGATGTTGACCAGAACGCCACGCGCGCCGGACAGATCGATATCTTCCAGCAGCGGAGAAGAGATCGCCATTTCAGCCGCTTCTTCCGCACGGTCTTCACCGCTCGCCACGCCGGAGCCCATCATGGCGTAGCCCATTTCAGACATCACGGTACGCACGTCCGCAAAGTCGACGTTCATCAGGCCTGGGCGGGTGATCAGCTCAGCGATACCCTGCACCGCGCCTTTCAGCACGTCGTTGGCCGCACCGAAAGCGTCGAGCAGAGAAATGCCGCGGCCGAGAACCTTCAGCAGTTTGTCGTTCGGGATGGTGATCAGCGAATCCACATGCTTGGACAGCTCGGTGATGCCCTGCTCAGCGAACGCCATGCGCTTCTTGCCTTCAAAATTGAACGGCTTAGTCACCACGGCAACGGTCAGGATACCTAAATCTTTTGCAACTTCAGCCACCACTGGCGCAGCACCGGTTCCGGTACCGCCGCCCATGCCGGCTGCGATAAACACCATGTCGGCGCCGTCAAGGGCGGCACGCAGCGCTTCACGGTCTTCATCCGCCGCGTTACGGCCGACTTCCGGGTTTGCGCCTGCGCCCAGACCTTTGGTAATACCGCTACCGATCTGGATAGTCTGGCCAACAGCCGTTTTGCGCAGAGCCTGCGCGTCGGTGTTCACCGCGAAAAATTCAACACCCTCAATGCGCTCGCGCACCATGTGCTCAACGGCGTTACCGCCGCCGCCGCCGACGCCGATGACTTTAATCACCGCGTCGTTGGTCAGTTCCATAGGTTCAAACATAATTTCTCTCTCCGTTGTGCCTGTCGCCTGAGAACGCTAATTTTCTGCGTTCTCTTAAAAAATTAAAACTCTTTTCGCAACCAACTGTTGAGTCGTTTGATCCACGACCCGACCGTTACGCGTTTTTCCACCTCTGCTTCACCACTGAGATGAGATTCCTTCCCGTAGTGCAGCAGCCCAACCGCCGTCGAGTAATACGGCTCCTGGGCATAATCCGTTAATCCGGTAATATTCAGCGGCGCGCCAATTCTCACCTGCGTATGGAATACGCGCTGCGCACAGGCGGCAAGTCCTTCAATTTGCGCCGCACCGCCGGTTAATACAATGCCAGCCGCCAGGTGGTGCTTCACACCTTGTTGACGGAGCTGTTCCTGCAGCTGCAGGATCTCTTCATTCACCAGGTTGAGCAATTCGGTATAACGTGGCTCAATCACCTCGGCCAGCGTCTGACGCTGCAGACTACGAGGCGGACGCCCGCCCACGCTGGGGACTTCCACGTTCTCGTCTTTACCAACGATGGAACCCAGCGCACAGCCGTGACGCACTTTAATGGCTTCTGCGTCGCTCGGCGGCGTACCGAAAGCGTAGGCAATATCGCTGGTCACCACGTTGCCCGCGTACGGGATCACTTTGGTATGACGCAGCGCGCCGCCGGTATAGACCGCAATATCCATTGTACCACCGCCGATATCCACCACGCAGACACCCAGTTCACGTTCGTCTTCCGTTAATACGGAATAGCTGGCGGCTAAACCGGCGAAAATAAGCTGGTCGACTTTCAGACCGCAACGTTCCACCGCTTTGACAATATTTTTTGCCATATCGTTATGGCAGGTAATCAAATGCACTTTCGCCTGCATGCGTACGCCAGACAGTCCTACGGGGTTTTTAATCCCCTCCTGGTAGTCGATGGCGTACTCCTGCGGGATAACGTGCAAAACGCGATGCTCGTCGCGCACGCGAACCGATTTCGCGGTATGTACCACGTTCTCTACGTCGTCCTGCGTCACTTCTTCTTCAGAAATCGGCACCATACCGATTTCATTTTGACAGCTGATATGTTTGCCTGAAAGCGCCAGATAGACTGACGAGATCTGGCAATCCGCCATCAGTTCGGCCTGGTCAATGGCGCGCTGCACGCATTTCACCACGGATTCCAGGTCGTTCACTCCGCCTTTATCCATACCACGCGATGGGCAACTGCCCACGCCAATGATATTAATCATACCGTCGGGCAGAACTTCCCCTACTAAAGCGGCAACCTTAGCGGTGCCAATCTCCAGTCCAACTACCAGTTTTCTGTCCGTCGCCTTGATCATTGTTGTTCTGCCTGTGCCTGATTCTGTTGTTGTTGAGTTTCCTCTACAGGAGCCGGTACCCAACCGACTGCCGCTCCCGAGTCATAACGCAAATCAACGTAGCTTATCCGTTTGCCGTCGGTCTGCGCCTGCTGCTGAAGAACCGGGTAGAGTTCCATAAAGCGCTGAAGCCGTTTCATGGTGTCACCCCGGCCAAGGTTGAGCTTAATGTCGTTATTAAGCGTCAACTGCCAGGAGCGACGCGCGGTCATTGCCGCTACTTTCAACGTGAATTTATCCTTTGCCAGCACCTGCCCCATGTCGCGGTATCCCTGAAGGACTTCGTTCTCACTGCCTTCCGGGCCGTACAACATCGGTAAATTCTGTTTACTGGTGCGATCTGACGGCACGCTGAAAGAATTTCCGTCCACGTCTACCATATGCTGATCATTCCAGCGCGCTATCGGCACATATTCAACCAGATGAATCTTCAATTCGTCCGGCCACTGCTTTCTGACGCTCGCCTGCTTAATCCACGGCAGACGTTCAATCTGGCTTTGAATAATGTTGACGTCCTGCGTCATAAAGGTGCCCGGCGACCCCAATGCCAGAATCGCCTGACGGATATCATCGTTGCGCGTGTAGTGACGCTCACCGGTGACCACCATCTTTGACAGCGGTAACCGCTGTGCATCTTCCATCCAGCCCAGAACCATCCATCCGCTGACCAGCACGGTACAGAGCACCGCCAGCAGGAAGAAGATACCCGCCAGACGAGAGCCATTACTTCGACGCGAAGAGGTTTCGTCTTCCTCTTCGTGGTTCCGCGTATTCAGCGCAGCCTGCGACATATCACCCCGCCAGGTCCAGAATTCGTACAACAAGCTGCGAGAAGCTCATCCCTGCCTGACGCGCCGCCATGGGCACCAGGCTATGGCTGGTCATGCCAGGAGAGGTGTTTGCTTCCAGCAGATAAAACTGGCCATCGCTGTCCAGCATCACATCAATTCGCCCCCAGCCGTAACAGCCAAGACTATCCCAGGCTTTTTGCACCAGAGCCTGGATTTCTGCCTCGCGCGCGGAATCTTCCAGGCCAGGGCAGAAATATTGCGTTTCATCAGAGAGATACTTTGCTTCATAATCATAGAAGGTTCCAGCCGCCTGGATACGTATTGACGGTAAAATTTCTTCTCCGACGATAGCGACGGTAAATTCCGGCCCACTGAGCCATTTTTCAATCAGAACTTCGTCATCATGCTGAAAAGCCAGCGCCAATGCATTTTGTAATGCACAACTTTCGCTGACTTTGGACATACCGACGCTGGATCCTTCGCGACTGGGTTTAACAATCAACGGCAGTCCGAGGGCGGAAATCTGCTGTTCTACCTCAGCGGAAAGCCCCGCGGTAAACTGTTTACGCGTTAGCGCAACCCACGGCGCAACCGGCAGCCCGGCGCCCTGCCACAGCAGTTTGCTGCGCAGCTTATCCATTGAGATAGCGGAAGCCATCACGCCGCTGCCGGTATAGGGGAGTTGAATCAGCTCCAGCAGACCCTGCAACGTACCATCTTCACCGCCGCGACCGTGCAAGGCAATAAACGCTTTCTGAAAACCCATATTTTTCAATTGGGTAATATCCACGTCGCGCGGGTCGACCGGGTGCGCATCGACCCCGGCTTCGCGCAGGCCGGCGATCACCGCCGAACCTGAATTGAGAGAGACTTCACGTTCAGCGGAGGTTCCGCCAAAGAGGACCGCGATTTTATCAGCCATGGCGCTCCTCCTGCGATTTTTGCGGCTGCAATTTGATTTCCGCCAGGTGACGGGCGATTTTACCGATATTTCCCGCCCCCTGAACCAGCACCAGATCGTTGCCGGTCAATACTGAAGCCAGCATCTCTGCCGCCTGCGCCGGGTCGGAAACCAGAATCGGGTCGACTTTACCGCGGCCGCGAATCGTACGGCACAGCGAGCGGCTGTCGGCGCCAGGAATAGCGGCTTCGCCCGCGGAATAAACGTCCAGCATCAGCAGCGCGTCAACCTGGGTCAGCACGTTGGCGAAATCATCGTACAGATCGCGCGTACGGGTAAAACGGTGCGGCTGAAACAGCATCACCAGGTTTTTATCCGGCCAGCCCGCTCGCGCCGCTTTGATGGTGGCATCCACTTCCGTAGGATGATGACCATAATCATCGATCAGCATCGCGGTACCCTCTTTACCGTTAACTTCAGCTAAGGGGTATTCGCCAAGGAAATCAAAGCGACGGCCGGTGCCCTGGAAGCTTTCCAGCGCGCGCAAAATAGCGTCATCATCAATGCCCTCTTCCGTGGCAACGGCCACCGCCGCCGCCGCGTTCAGCGCGTTGTGGCGACCCGGTGCGTTCAGCGTCACCTGAATGACCTCTTTATCCTGGCGAACCAGACGGAAATGGCCCTGAGCGCCAACCTGACGATACTCTTCCACGCGAACGTCGGCATCATCGCTAAATCCGTAGGTGGTGAGCTGGCGGCCAACGCGCGGCAGCAGTTCACGAATCACCGGATCGTCCACGCACATCACCGCGCGTCCGTAGAACGGCAGATTGTGCAGGAAGTTAATAAACGTCTGCTTCAGGTTTTCGAAGTCGCCGTGGTAGGTATCCATATGATCGGCTTCGATATTGGTCACGATAGCGACCATCGGCTGTAAATGCAGGAACGAGGCGTCGCTTTCGTCCGCTTCGGCAATCAGGTAACGACTATGGCCAAGGCGCGCGTGCACGCCAGCGGCTTTGACCAGACCACCGTTCACGAAGGTAGGATCCAGCCCGGCTTCAGCGTAAATGCTCGAGACCATCGCCGTGGTTGTGGTCTTTCCGTGCGTGCCGGCAATGGCAATACCGTGGCGAAAACGCATCAGCTCCGCCAGCATCTCGGCGCGGCGAATAACCGGAATACGCGCTTCGTGGGCGGCGACGATTTCCGGGTTATCCGCAGAAATCGCGCTGGAAACCACGACAACGCTCGCATCGCGCACGTTTTCAGGGCGATGGTTGAAATAAATAGTGGCGCCAAGCTGAGTCAACTGCTGGGTCACCGGATTCGGCGCCAGGTCGGAGCCGCTAATCTGATAACCTTCGTTGGCCAGAACTTCGGCAATACCGCCCATGCCGGCACCGCCAATGCCAACAAAGTGAATGTGCCGGACGCGACGCATCTCGGGCACTATGGAACGCAGTTTTGCCAGATCTTGTGTATTCATTCTTTACGCCATCAACTTCTTTATTCGGACGGTGATCATCACCGCGATTAACGCGCCAGTGCTGCGGCGCTCACTTCTTCTGCTACCCGTTCGGTCGCGTCCGGAATCGAGGCTCTGCGCGCTCGCTCCGCCATATCCAGCAGCGTCTCGCGATCCCAACCCGCCAAGGTTTGCGCGACGGCCTCCACGGTAAACTGCGGCTGCTCAAGGATCTTCGCTGCCCCTGCCTTCTCTAACGGCAGCGCATTCCAGTACTGCTGACGATCTTTGTGCTGAAAAGGCACAAACAGCGCCGGTAAACCCGCGGCGGCAATTTCGCTCACCGTCAGCGCCCCGGAACGACATACGACAACATCGGCCCAGGCATAAGCCGCCGCCATGTCGTCAATAAATTCGGTGACTTTGTGCTGCGGCTGGCCGGCGTCGGAATAAGCCTGCTGTACGCTCTCCTGGCCCCCTTTACCGCTCTGGTGCCAGATGGTGACAGCAGAACCCAGCTTCGCCGCCACCTGCGGCATCGTCTGATTGAGCACGCGCGCGCCCTGCGAGCCGCCGACGACCAATACGCGAATCGGCCCCTGACGCCCGACTAACCGCTGTTCCGGCAGCGGCAGCGCCAGCACATCGGTACGAACCGGGTTGCCAACAACGTCGGCATGCGGGAAAGCGCCGGGAAATGCCTGCATGACCTTTTTGGCAATTTTCGCCAGCCATTTATTCGTCAGGCCGGCAATCCCGTTCTGTTCATGCAGGACAACCGGGATCCCCAGCGACCATGCCGCCAGACCGCCGGGTCCGGAAACATAGCCGCCCATGCCCAGCACCACGTCCGGCTGAAAACGCTGCATAATCGCTCGCGCCTGACGCCAGGCGTTGAAAATACGCACCGGCGCCAGCATCTGCGCCTTCAGGCCCTTGCCGCGCAGGCCGGATATCTGAATGAAATCAATTTCAATGCCGTGCTTCGGCACTAAATCCGCTTCCATACGATCCGCGGTACCCAGCCAGCGGACCTGCCAGCCCTGGTCCATTAAATGGTGCGCAACCGCCAGTCCCGGGAACACGTGTCCGCCGGTACCGCCTGCCATCACCATTAAGCGCTTTTCCTGACCGCTCATCGAACACCCCGTGTAAACGCCTGGGCTTTTTCCAGACGCGTTTCATAATCAATTCGTAACAGCAACATGATCGCCGTCGACATAATCAGCAGGCTCGAACCGCCGTAACTGATCAGCGGCAGCGTCAGGCCTTTGGTTGGCAGCATCCCCGCCGCCGCGCCGACGTTAACCAGCGCCTGAAAGCTAAACCAGATCCCAATGGCGCAGGCCAGAAATCCGGAGAAACGGTGGTCAATCTCCAGCGCTTTGCGGCCAATGGACATGGCGCGAAAAGCGACGAAGAATACCATTAAAAGTGCGAGTACCACACCGATATAACCGAGCTCTTCACCGATAATGGCGAAGATGAAATCGGTGTGCGCCTCGGGCAAATACTCCAGCTTCTGGACCGAATTGCCCAGGCCCTGCCCCCACATTTCGCCGCGACCAAAGGCCATCAGCGACTGGGTTAGCTGGTAGCCGCTGCCGAACGGATCTTCCCACGGGTTCCAGAAAGAGGTCACGCGGCGGATACGGTACGGTTCAGCCAGAATCAGCAGTACGACCGCCGAAAGCCCCATCCCGATAATGGCGATGAACTGCCACAGCTTGGCTCCCGCCAGGAACAGCATGGCCAGGGTGGTCACAAACAGCACGACGACGGTACCGAGGTCAGGCTGCGCCAGCAGTAAAATCGCCAGTACGAAAATCACGCCCATCGGCTTTAAGAAGCCGCGCAGGTTGTTACGCACTTCGTCGCCTTTACGCACGAGGTAGTTGGCGATGTAGCAGAACAGCGACAGCTTGGTAAACTCCGCAGGCTGGATACGCAGCGGCCCCAGCGCAATCCAGCGCGACGCCCCGTTAACCGAGCTACCGACCACCAGAACAATCAGCAGCATGACGATAGAGGCGATCAGCATCGCGGTACTATGGCGCTGCCAGAACTCCATCGGCAGGCGCAGCGTCACCATCGCCAGCCCTAGCGCCAGCAGAATGTATAAGCCATCGCGCTTGGCAAACAGAAACGGATCGTTCGCCAGACGCTGGCCTACCGGCATCGACGCCGAGGTCACCATAATGAAGCCGATTGCGGCCAGGCCAAAGGTCAGCCACAGCAGCATCCGGTCATACATCACCAGGCTATCAGTATCTTTTTGCCGCGAGCCCATCACCCAGCCTTTCAGCGCGGCGAACAGCCATGCGAAAATAAACATTCCCGGCAGACGCGGCAGTCTCAGCCGTGGCATTTTCAGGCGCGGGAGTGATAAACGCATCAACCTAACTCCTTCGCCAGGCGAGCAAAGATGTCGCCGCGTTGTTCAAAGTTTTTAAACTGATCGAGGCTGGCGCACGCGGGAGACAGCAGCACCATATCGCCCGCGACAACCTGCGGCGCAATCTGGCGCATCGCCTGCTCCATGGTTTCCGTTTGCACGGCGACGTCCGGGCGAAGGGCCGCCAGCTGCGCGCCGTCGCGGCCGAAGGAGTACAGGCGAACGTTGTCGCCGGTCAGGTAACGGCTTAACGGCGTGAAATCAGCGGATTTCCCATCGCCGCCCAGCAGCAGATAGAGCGTTCCATCAAGATGCAGCCCATTGAGCGCCGCTTCGGTACTGCCGACGTTGGTGGCTTTAGAATCGTTGATCCAGCGCACGCCGTTGTGCTCCAGCACCAGCTGGAAACGATGCGCCAGCCCGGTGAATGTGGTCAGCGCTTTCAGGCTACTGGCGCGCGGCAGACCCACCGCGTCCGCCAGAGCCAGGGCCGCAAGCGCGTTACTGTAGTTATGCTGGCCGCTAATCTTCATCTCTTTGACGTTGAGCACTTTCTCGCCTTTGACGCGCAGCCAGGTTTCTCCCTGCTGGCGGTTCAGGTGATAGTCGCCAACGTCAACGCCGAAGCTGATGCAGCGATCGTCAGCGCCGCGTACCGGCATGGTTAACGCATCGTCGGCATTGACGATACAGGCCCGCGCATTCTCATAAACGCGCAGTTTGGCGGCGCGATACTGCTGAAGCCCCAGCGGATAGCGGTCCATATGATCTTCGGTGACGTTAAGGATCGTCGCCGCGGCCGCCCGCAGGCTGGAGGTGGTTTCCAGCTGGAAGCTGGAAAGCTCCAGGACATAGAGTTCGCGCTCAGGATCCAGCAGCATCAGCGCCGGCAGGCCAATATTGCCCCCGACGCCAACGTTCAACCCCGCCGCTTTCGCCATTTCTCCCACAAGGGAAGTCACGGTGCTTTTACCGTTGGAACCGGTGATCGCAATAATCGGCGCCTGCGCCTCGCGGCAGAACAGTTCAATATCGCCGACTATTTCTACCCCCGCATCCGCCGCGGCGCTCAGGGAAGGATGCGCCAGCGCGATGCCAGGGCTGGCAACAATCAGGTCCGCCGTCAACAGCCAGTCTTCGTTCAGACCGCCGACATAGCGCTCAACGGCTTCCGGCAGCTTATCCAGCCCCGCCGGAGCAACGCGGGTATCCATCACCCGCGGCGTCACGCCGCGAGCCATGAAAAAGTCCACGCATGACAGGCCGGTCATACCCAGCCCAATAATGACGACTTTTTTACCCTGATAATCTGCCATGATTAACGTACCTTCAGCGTCGCCAGGCCAATCAGCACCAGCATCAGCGAAATAATCCAGAAACGCACGATAACGCGCGGTTCCGGCCAGCCTTTCAGTTCATAGTGATGGTGAATCGGCGCCATGCGGAAGATGCGCTGACCGCGCAGCTTGAAGGAGCCGACCTGCAGAATCACCGAGAGCGTTTCCACCACAAATACGCCGCCCATAATCACCAGCAGGAATTCCTGGCGCAGCAGCACGGCGATAATCCCCAGCGCGCCGCCGAGTGCCAGCGAACCCACATCGCCCATAAAGACCTGTGCCGGATAGGTGTTAAACCACAGGAAGCCCAGGCCCGCGCCGACAATCGCCGTACAGACGATCACCAGTTCACCGGCGTGACGCAAATAAGGGATATGCAGGTAGTTGGCGAAATTCATGTTCCCGGTCGCCCAGGCAACCAGCGCGAAGCCGGCGGCAACGAATACGGTTGGCATAATCGCCAGCCCATCAAGGCCGTCGGTCAGGTTGACCGCATTACCGGTCCCGACGATAACAAAATAGGCCAGCAGGACGTAGAACAGGCCCAGCTGCGGCATCACGTCTTTAAAGAACGGCACCACCAGCTGAGTCGCCGGCGTATCTTTACCCGCCATATACAGCGCAAAGGCGACGCCCAGCGCAATCACCGACATCCAGAAGTATTTCCAGCGGGCAATCAGGCCCTTGGTATCTTTGCGAACCACCTTACGGTAGTCATCAACGAAGCCGATGATGCCGTAGCCCACCAGTACCGTCAGCACGCACCAGACGTAGGGGTTAGATGGATAGGCCCACAGCAGAACGGAGACAACAATGGCGGTCAGGATCATGATCCCGCCCATGGTCGGCGTACCGCGCTTACTAAAGTGAGATTCCGGGCCATCGTTACGTACAACCTGGCCAAAGGAGAGTTTTTGCAGACGGGCGATCATGCGCGGGCCCATCCACAGAGAGATGAACAGCGCGGTCAGCAGGCTGACAATGGCGCGAAACGTCAGGTAGGAAAAGACGTTAAAGCCTGAATAATATTTGACCAAATGTTCGGCCAGCCATACTAACATGTTCCGTTCTCCTGTAATGCGCGTACTACCACTTCCATGGCGGCACTACGTGAACCCTTCACTAAAATGGTCATAATTTTATGTTCTGCGGTGAGCTCGCGCAGGCGGGTCACCAGCGTGGCCTTCTCGCTAAAATGTTCGCCAACGCCGCTGGCGCCGCTGATCTCTGCGCTCAACGTACCGACGCTCAGTACGCGATCGAGCCCGGCCGCTTTTGCCGCTTCGCCCACCTGACGATGGCACGCCTGGCTTTCCGCGCCGAGTTCGGCCATATCGCCGACGACCAGTACCCGGTAGCCCGGCATCTCAGACAGCACCTGTACCGCAGCGGTCAGCGAGCCGACGTTGGCGTTATAGGAATCATCCAGCAGCAGCTGGCTGTCGGTCAGCTGAATCGGGAATAACCGCCCCGGTACCGCTTGCAGATCTTTCAGACCCGCTTTGATCGCCTCATGCGTCGCCCCCACCGCCATTGACAGCGCCGCGGCAGCCAGCGCGTTGGCGATGTTATGGCGCCCCGGCAGCGGTAGCAGTACATCAACGCTGCCCGTTGGGGTCTGCAGAGTAAATTCAGTCCCGTGCGACGTCACATGAACGTTGGTTGCCGTGAAATCGCTGTGGGCGGCGTTCGGCGAAAAACGCCAGGTTTTACGCTCGCCAATCACGCTTTGCCAGTTCAGCCAGTCATTATTGTCGGCGTTCATAATCGCGATGCCGTTGAGCGGCAGACCGGTGTAAATTTCGCCCTTGGCTTTCGCCACGCCTTCCAGAGATCCAAAGCCTTCCAGGTGCGCGGCGGCCAGGTTATTCACTAACGCGGCTTCGGGACGGGTCAGGCTAACGGTCCAGGCAATTTCCCCCTGGTGATTAGCGCCTAACTCGATGACCGCGTAGTCATGTTCTTTGGTGAGACGCAGCAGCGTCATCGGCACGCCGATATCGTTGTTCAGGTTACCTGCGGTATACAGCGTATTGCCGCACTGGCTCAGAATCGCCGCGGTCATCTCTTTAACCGAGGTTTTTCCGGAAGATCCGGTCAGCGCGACCACGCGCGCCGGCACCTGCTGACGCACCCACGCGGCCAGTTCGCCAAACGCCAGACGCGTATCCTTCACCACCACCTGCGGTAGATCGCAGGCCAGCTGACGGCTGACCAACAGCGCACCCGCGCCGGCAGCTTTCGCCTGTTCGGCAAAGTCATGCGCATCAAAGCGCTCGCCTTTTAGCGCCACGAACAGGCAGCCCGCCGTGATTTTACGGGTATCGGAGGTGACGTCATCAATCGCCACATCGCGGCCGTGCAGCTCGCCATGCGTGATGCCGGCGAGCTGGCTGAGAGTCAAGCGAATCATGCTACCGCCCCCAGCAGACGCGCTACGGTGACGCGGTCAGAGTAATCGAGTCGGCGATTGCCGACGATTTGATAGTCCTCGTGGCCTTTGCCCGCCACCAGAACGACGTCGTTTTCTTTCGCCTGCATCACCGCATTAGTGACCGCTTCCGCACGACCTTCCACCGCCCTGGCATGGCCCGCGTCCAGCATGCCGGCCAGAATGTCGTTGATAATCGCCCGCGGCTCTTCGGTGCGCGGGTTGTCGTCGGTGACAACCACGATATCGGCAAACTCTTCGGCGATAGCGCCCATCAGCGGACGCTTGCCTTTGTCGCGATCCCCGCCGCAGCCAAATACGCACCACAGTTTACCGCGACAGTGCAGACGCGCCGCCTGCAGCGCTTTTTCCAGCGCATCAGGCGTGTGGGCGTAATCAACGACCACGGTCGGTTTACCCGGCGCGGCGAACACTTCCATACGCCCGCATACCGGCTGCAGGCGCGCGGCGGTTTTCAGCAGATCGGCAAGCGGATAGCCCAGCGCCAGCAGGGTGGCTAAGGCCAGCAGCAGATTGCTGACGTTAAAGGCGCCCATCAGGCGGCTTTCGATCTCGCCGTTCCCCCAGCTGGAGGCAAACTGAATGGTGGCGCCGCTATCGTGATAGCTCACGGCGGTCGCTTTGAGCCAGCGGCCCCGGCAGTTCGGGTTAATGTGATCTTCCATCGATACGGCAACCGCATCCGGCAGCTTCGCCAGCCAGCGGCGACCGACTTCATCGTCCGCATTAACAATCGCCTGCCCGCAATGGTGGGTTGAGTAGAGCAGCCATTTCGCCGCTTCGTAATGTTCCATATCACCGTGGTAATCGAGGTGATCGCGGCTCAGGTTGGTGAAGACCGAGGCGGCAAACTGCAGCGCGGCTACGCGATGCTGCACCAGCCCGTGGGAAGAGACTTCCATCGCGGCGAACGTCGCCCCCTGCCCTACCAGGCCAGAGAGTACGTGTTGAACATCAACGGCCGAACCGGTGGTGTTTTCCGTTGGGATAACTTTCTCCAGCAGGCCATTGCCTACGGTTCCCATTACCGCGCTGGTTTCCCCCAGCAACTGCGCCCACTGCGCCAGCAGCTGTGTCGTGGTGGTCTTGCCGTTAGTCCCGGTGACGCCCACCAGGCGCAGTTGTTCCGAAGGCTGATGGTAAAAACGCCCGGCCAGCGCGGATAAGCGCTCGTTGAGTTGGCTCAGATAGATAACCGGCACACCGTGCATTTCACGGATTTCGCCGTCATGGGCCTCATCTTTGGCCTCAGCAATAATGGCAGCAACACCTTGCGCTATCGCCTGCGGGATATAACGACGCCCGTCCGCCTGATGACCTAAAACCGCGACAAAAAGATCGCCAGAAGCAGCCACCCGGCTGTCCAGCGTCATTTCTCGCAGAATTCGCTCCGGCGCATTTGGCACCCACGGAGCGAGAAGGTCGCGCAAATTACGATCTGCCACCTGTTCCCTCGCCTTGATTAATCACTAATTCACTTTTTTCAGCCGTTGCCAGCGCATCCGGTTCAATGTTCATGGTGCGCAGTACGCCGCCCATGATGGCACCGAAGACCGGCGCGG
Organism: Klebsiella sp. CN_Kp106; assembly: GCF_040064575.1. Taxonomy (NCBI): domain Bacteria; kingdom Pseudomonadati; phylum Pseudomonadota; class Gammaproteobacteria; order Enterobacterales; family Enterobacteriaceae; genus Klebsiella; species Klebsiella sp. CN_Kp106. The sequence continues at coordinate 154,828 of NZ_JBEAIG010000002.1, forward strand.
AAACGGCGCCGCCGTAGTATTTACCCGCCTGCGGATCGTTGATCACCACCACCAGCGCAAAGCGCGGATGGCTGGCGGGCGCAACGCCTGCGGTGTAAGCAATGTATTTGTTGATGTAGCGGCCGTCGGGCCCTACTTTTTTCGCCGTACCGGTTTTAATGGCGATGCGATAGCCTTTGATCGCCGCCTTCACGCCGCCGCCGCCGGGCAGCGCCACGCTTTCCATCATATGAACAACGGTACGAACGAGTGATTCCGGGAAGACGCGCTCGCCCGGAACCGGTGGATCAACTTTGGTAATCGATAGCGGGCGATAGATGCCGTAGCTGCCGATCGTTGCGTAGACTCGCGCTAACTGTAACGGGGTTACCATTAGCCCATAGCCGAAAGAAAAGGTGGCCCTCTCTATGTCAGACCACCGTTGTTTTTGAGGGTATAAGCCACTGCGTTCTCCGACCAACCCCAAATTGGTCGCTTTTCCGAGTCCAAAACGTGAGTAAGTATCTACTAACGCTGAGGACGGCATCGCTAACGCCAGCTTAGAAACACCGACGTTACTCGACTTCTGTAGTACCCCGGTCAGGGTCAATTCGCTGTAGCGCGCCACGTCTTTGATTTCGTGGCCGTTAATTCGATAGGGAATGGTGTTCAGTACGGTATTTTCGTTAACAATGCCGCGCTGAAGCGCGGTCATCACCACCATCGGCTTCACCGTTGAACCCGGCTCAAACACGTCGGTAATGGCGCGGTTACGCATCGTATCTTTGGAGGTGCCCGCGAAATTATTCGGGTTGTACGACGGGCTGTTGGCCATCGCCAGCACTTCGCCGGTGTTAACGTCGACCAGAACCGCGGTACCTGACTCCGCTTTGTTGAACGCCACCGCATTATTCAGCTCGCGATACACCAGTGCCTGCAGGCGTTCGTCAATGCTCAGCGCCAGGTTATGCGCGGCCTGGCTATCGGTGGACGAAATATCTTCGATTACCCGACCATAGCGGTCTTTACGCACGATACGCTCGCCGGGCTGGCCGGTAAGCCACTTATCAAAGCTCTTCTCTACGCCCTCAATCCCCTGGCTATCGACGTTAGTGAAGCCAATGAGGTGAGCGGTTACTTCGCCAGACGGATAGTAGCGGCGGGACTCTTCCCGCAGATGAATCCCCGGCAGCTTCAATTTACGGATGTAGTCGGCCATATCAGGGTTCACCTGACGCGCCAGATAGATAAAACGCATCCGTGGATTGGTATTGATGCGCGATGCCAGCTGATCCAGCGGCATATTCAGCGCATCGGCCAGCGCCTTCCAGCGGTTGTCCAGGGTCACGCCCCCGGCTTCATGCAGCTCTTTCGGGTCAGCCCAGATAGCTTTTACCGGCACGCTCACCGCCAGCGGGCGGCCGGAACGATCGGTTATCATTCCGCGCGCGGTAGAGACTTCCTGCACGCGCAGAGAACGCATATCGCCCTGGCGTACCAGCATGTCCGGGCTAATCACCTGTAACCAAGCCACGCGGCCCAGCAGGAAGCCCAGCGCCAGCAGAATACAGCCGCACAGCAACGCAAAACGCCAACTGATAAAGTTGGCCTGTTCTTCCTGACGTTTTGCTTTTGGCGTTTTCGGCGCTGCTTTCATGCGTCGCAATAATCCTTATTTCTGTACAACGATATTTTCTTGTGATGGATCGACGTGCTGCATCTGCAGCTTCTCGGTCGCGATCCGCTCAACCCGACTGTGATCGCCGAGAGCATTTTCTTCGAGGATCAGGTTGCGCCATTCAATATCCAGCGCGTCGCGTTCCAGCACCAGCTGTTCGCGCTGCGCGGTTAAGAGGCGAGTATGGTGCGCCGTTGTCACCACCGTAATCGCCGTAATAATGATGCAAATGAACAGGCAGAGTGGCAGCTTCCCAAACCGCAGAAGGTCGTCTCCGATCACGCCAGGCAAAGCATGGCGCTCGTTGCTTCCTATCGACCCTTTCACCTTGCTTAGGGCTTCTGTCACTCTGCCGATCATGCGTTCGTCCTCTCTGCAATACGCAGAACTGAACTACGGGCACGAGGATTTTCAGCTACCTCTTTTTCGCCCGGCATCAACTTGCCTAATGCTCTTAACTCACGACCGCCCAGTTTTTTAAGCTGCTCTTCGGTCATCGGTAACCCTGCCGGAACCTGCGGACCGCGGCTTTGCTCGCGCATAAAGCGCTTCACAATACGGTCTTCCAGCGAGTGGAAACTGATGATTGAGAGCCGCCCGCCCGGGGCCAGCACGCTGAGCGAGCTTTTTAGCGCCTGCTCTATCTCCTCCAGTTCACTGTTCACCCAAATGCGCACCGCCTGGAAGGTACGGGTCGCGGGATGTTTGAATTTATCTTTCACCGGCGTCGCCGCCGCAACGACCTCCGCCAGCTCTTTGGTACGCGTCATCGGTTCCACGCGGTTGCGTTCGACGATGGCGCGGGCAATGCGTTTACCAAAGCGCTCTTCGCCGAAGGTTTTGATGACCCAGGCGATATCGGCTTCGTCGGCGGTTTGTAGCCATTCAGCGGCTGACTGGCCGCGCGTCGGATCCATGCGCATATCCAGCGGACCATCGCGCATAAAAGAGAAGCCACGTTCAGCGTCATCCAGCTGCGGTGAAGAGACGCCAAGATCGAGCAGAATACCGTCGATCTTGCCGGTTAGATTGCGCTCGCCAACATAGTCGGCCAGCTGAGAAAAAGGACCATGAACGATGGAAAAGCGGGGATCATCGATAGTTTTCGCGACGGCGATAGCCTGCGGGTCGCGATCGATCGCCAGCAGGCGTCCCTCCGCTCCCAGCTGGGAGAGAATCAGGCGCGAGTGACCGCCGCGGCCAAAGGTACCATCAATGTAGATACCGTCAGGACGAATATTCAGGCCGTTAACGGCTTCATCCAGAAGTACCGTAGTGTGTTTATAATTTTCCATCATTTTACAAAGACAAATCCTGCAGGCGCTCCGACAGTTCCCCGGAAGCGGACTGCTCAGCGTCGATATCTTCCTTGACCCGTTGATACCAGGTCGTTTCGTCCCACAGTTCAAACTTATTGAACTGCCCGACCAGCATCACTTCTTTTGTCAGCCCGGCGTGTTGCCGCAGCACCGGGGCGATTAATAGCCTCCCGGCGCTATCCATCTGACATTCGCTGGCATGTCCCAGAAGCAAACGCTGTACGCGCCGCTCGGTGGGGTTCATGCTCGATAAACGCGATAATTTTTGCTCGATGATTTCCCATTCAGGCAAAGGGTAAAGCAGCAGGCACGGGTGATGGATGTCAATGGTGCATACCAATTGACCGGAAGCGTTCTCGATCAGCCCGTCGCGGTAGCGCGTCGGTACGGCCAGACGGCCTTTACTGTCGAGATTGACTAACGTTGCCCCACGGAACATGCCAGCCTCACCCCTTTTCGCCACTTTACCCCACAAATTCCCACAAGAAGGAGTTTACGGAGCGGAGGAAAAGCTTGTCAAGCCAGCACGGATGCCAACAGAGCTCAAAAACCCATTATTTACAGCCGATATTCGCCCTGAGGAAAAATCAACCAACAAACGAGGCAAATTAACGTTATGAATATCGGTAAGAAAACAACCAACAAACTTGTAACAGTTAAAGCAGCAAAATATCTTCGAAGGGAAAATATAAAGTGTCAGTTTGCGACGCGAGCGGCATTTTAGGCCATTCTGATGACCGTTAACAGCACCAGTTTTCACAGGAGAGGCACTCTTACTGCGGGGTACAGCGCTTATCGCTACCATAATAGCGAGGAAATGAGTGTTAATTCAGCAACTCACCTGCTGAATGTAACAAAATAATACAAATAAATACGCTAATCCTTTTATGGGCTAATTAAACCGTGGAATAAATGGCACGAAGAATAAAATTAAAAGAGATGTCAGGAAGATTAAGGATTTGTCTGAAAGATCCTTAACCCTGCAATTTTTACGTCATCTCAGCGCATTATCGCCAGACGCGTCTCCGTCTGGCGAATGCTCTACGAATAATCCTGGTCACGCGCTTAGCGGCGATTCAGGCTGCCGCGACGATAAAGATTGCGCCGGATACGGCTTAACCCTGGTTTCGGCTTACGCGGTTCATCAAGGCTGGCGAGCACGATCTCCAGCACGCGCTCCGCCACGTCGCGGTGGCGCTGGGCCACGGCTAAAACGGGACACTGGAGGAAATCCAGCAGCTCATTATCGCCAAAAGTGGCAATAGCCAGCTCGGAAGGCAGCTTCCCTTCCCGGCGCAGCGTGACGTCCATCACGCCCTGCAGCAGCGGAAACGAAGTCGTAAACAGCGCCTGAGGCATTGGATGCGTTTCCAGCCACTTTTCAAAGAGCTGCGCCGCGGCTTCGCGCTCGTAGCTGTTTGCATAGAGGAAATGCACCTCTCGCGGATCGTCCTTCCATGCCGTACGGAATCCCTGCTCGCGCAGGAAGCTCACCGAAAGCTCCGGCAGCGCGCCAAGGTACAGCACCGTTTCAGCCGGAAACTTACGCAATTCCGCCCCGAGCATTTCAGCATCGTCCTGATCGGCGCCCACCACGCTGGTGAAGTGCTCTCGATCTAGCGCGCGGTCGAGCGCGACAATCGGGAACGGATCGTTAGCCCAGCGCTGATAGAACGGATGTTCAGGCGGTAATGAGGTGGAAACGATTATCGCGTCGACCTGACGCTGCAGCAGATGCTCAATGCAGCGCATTTCGTTATCCGGCTGATCCTCGGAGCAGGCGATCAATAGCTGATAGCCGCGCTGGCGCGCCTGACGCTCCAGGTAATTAGCGATGCGCGTATAGCTGGTGTTTTCCAGGTCCGGGATAACCAGACCAATGGACCGCGTACGTCCTGCACGCAAGCCTGCAGCAACCGCATTCGGATGATAGTTGTGCTCACGAACCACCGCCATCACCTTTTCAACAGTTTTATCGCTAACGCGATACTGCTTCGCTTTCCCATTAATCACATAGCTAGCGGTCGTTCGCGAGACACCGGCCAGCCGGGCGATTTCATCCAGTTTCACAATTGCCCCTTGGGTAATAAGTACAGAACATAACCATTCTTCAGGTATGGATTCGTTTTTATAACATCTAAGCGCAGAAAAGTAAGCGCAGCAACCGCTTTAGTCCACAGTTCCCACCGATTTCGCAAAAAAATAGCCCGACAGGCTGTGTCGGGCTATTTTTACGTCGGTTTCAGCGGCTCAGCGCATGATTTTGTCGCCGCGCGACAATCCGACTACGCCCGAGCGGGCGACTTCAACAATTCGCGCCACGTCGCGCAGCGAAGCCAAAAACGCATCCAGCTTATCGCTGGTTCCCGCCAGCTGAACGGTATAGATAGACGGCGTGACGTCGATAATTTGCCCACGGAAGATTTCCGTATTGCGCTTGACCTCATCGCGTCCATAGCCGCTGGCCTGGACCTTCACCAGCATAATTTCACGCTCAACGTGCGCGCCTTGTCCGAGCTCGTTAACGCGCAGCACGTCGACCAGCTTGTGCAGCTGCTTTTCTATCTGCTCAATCGCTTTCTCATCGCCAACGGTTTGAATCGTCATTCTGGATAACGTCGGATCGTCCGTCGGCGCTACCGTCAGGCTTTCAATATTATAACCGCGCTGTGAAAAGAGGCCGATCACGCGGGATAGCGCGCCCGATTCGTTCTCCAGTAATACTGATAATATCCGGCGCATAATCAGGTCCTCTCCGTTTTGCTCAGCCACATCTCGTCCATACCGCCGCCGCGAATCTGCATGGGGTATACATGCTCACTGCCGTCAACCGTTACATCAACGAAAACCAGTCGATTATTACGCACCTGCTCCAGCGCCTCAGCGAGCTTCGCTTCCAGCTCCTGCGGGTCGCTGATACGAATCCCCACGTGGCCGTAGGCTTCCGCGACGCGAGCAAAATCAGGCAATGACTCCATATAGGATTGTGAATGACGGCCAGAGTAAAGCATATCCTGCCACTGCTTCACCATCCCGAGGTAGCGGTTATTGAGGTTCAGCACCAGTACCGGCAGCTCGTACTGCAGCGCGGTGGAGAGCTCCTGAATATTCATCTGGATGCTGCCATCGCCGGTCACGCAAATCACCGTTTCTTCCGGCAGCGCCATCTTCACGCCCAGCGCGGCGGGAAGGCCAAATCCCATCGTTCCCAGACCACCTGAGTTGATCCAGCGCCGCGGTTTGTCGAAAGGATAATAAAGCGCCGCGAACATCTGATGCTGACCCACATCGGACGTCACGTACGCATCGCCGTGCGTCAGCCGCCAGATGGTCTCAATTACCGCCTGCGGTTTAATCTTGCCGCTTTGCGTGTCGTACTGCAGGCAATGACGCGCGCGCCACTGCTCAATCTGCTGCCACCAGTCGCGGATTTCATCCAGCGGCTGCTGAGTCTCTTCATGGTCGAGCAGTTCCAGCATCTGTTCCAGTACCAGGCGGGCGTCGCCAACGATAGGCACGTCGGCAGGAACGGTCTTGGATATCGAAGTGGGATCGATATCAATATGCAGCACCGTCGCGTTCGGACAGTACCTGGCCAGATTATTCGTTGTACGATCGTCGAAGCGCACGCCAACGGCGAAAATCACGTCGGAATGGTGCATGGTCATATTGGCTTCATAGGTCCCATGCATGCCCAGCATCCCTAACGCCTGCTGGTGCGAGGCAGGGAAGGCGCCCAGCCCCATCAGCGAAGACGCCACCGGCAGCTTCAGTTTCTCAACCAGCGCGAACAGCTGCGGTTCACATTGCGCATTAATCGCCCCGCCACCGACGTAAACCACCGGTTTTTTGGCCGCCACCAGCGTCTGCAGCGCACGTTTAATCTGCCCTTTATGACCCGACGTCGTCGGATTATAAGAGCGCATGCTGACCGTATCTGGCCAGGCGTACGGCAGTTTTTTCGCCGGATTGAGAATATCTTTCGGTAGATCCACGACGACCGGGCCGGGACGCCCGCTGGCCGCCAGCCAGAACGCTTTTTTCAGCACGCCGGGAATATCTTCGGTTTGCTTAACCAGAAAGCTGTGTTTTACCACCGGTCGGGAGATCCCCACCATGTCGCACTCCTGGAAAGCATCGTAGCCAATTAAGGACGTCGCGACCTGGCCGGAAAGAATCACCAGCGGAATGGAATCCATATAAGCCGTCGCAATGCCGGTAATCGCGTTAGTCGCCCCCGGACCCGAGGTCACCAGGACTACCCCGACCTCGCCCGTTGCGCGCGCAAGGCCATCCGCCATATGCACGGCAGCTTGCTCATGGCGGACCAGTACGTGATCGATTCCGCCAAGGGTATGTAACGCATCATAGATATCGAGGACCGCGCCCCCGGGATAACCGAACACCTGCTTGACGCCCTGATCGACCAGCGACTGGACGACCATTTCGGCTCCTGACAACATCTCCATGGTTTGCCTCCCGGCTTATAGTTTTTAACGACAGCGGAATCCGATTTCCGCGCGCTCGCACAAGACGAAGCGCAAAAGCTTCGTCCTGAGGTGAATAGACTGCATGCCGTTACCATAACTGCTCGCTAACGGGCAGGCAATTAGCGACCGTCGGCACCTAAGAGGCATTAAAAGGATAAAAGAAAGGTTCGCAGCTAAAACACGGTGAAAAACTTCGGAGATAAGAAAATATGATAGTCAATGCTCGGGGAAAATAACCAACTACAGCAAATCATCCATTTTTTAACGGGCAGCGCCGGGGGCGGACAAGCGCAAACAGAATAAAATTCTACGTTTAGTGATTTTTGTCACACAAAGCAGGAGCCGAAGCCCCCGTTTGTATCGCGACCGTTTAGCGCTGGCAGATATTGACCAGCAATTCTTCCATCCACTGATGCCCTTTATCACGGCCCGCCGCTTCATGCCATGAAAGATAGCAGGTACGGCTATTCACTTTCAGCGGCAACGGTAATATTTGCAGATCCAGCTTATCGGCAAACTCGCTGGCTAACCAGCGCGGTGCGATAGCAACCATATTGGTCTGGGAAACCACATTTAATACGCTGACCATCGCGTTACCTTGATAAGCAATACGCGATTGTTTATCCGCGGTGTCATACCACGGCTGGCTAAATGAAGCGTAGCGATCGAGCGCGACAACCGCGTGCTCCTCCTGATAAATATCATTTTCCATCATTGGGCCAGAAATACGCGGATGTTTCCGGCTCGCCACCAGCACCATTTCATCTTTAAATAAAGGCACGCAGGCAAACTCAGGGCGACGAAACTCTTCATAACCAATAACGAATTCAATTTCCTGATAACGTAATTGATGTTCCGTGTTTTGATTCAATGCCGATTTAAAGACCAAATGAATGTTGGGCGCAATCTCGCCAACTTTATTGAAAATAACCGAAGTCAATGCATTATCCAGCGGGCTGCAAACGCATAAATTAAAGACCCGCTCGCTGCTGAGCGGCTCGAAGCCCGAGCCCGGCAACTCGTTCTGCACTAATTGTAATGCCTGTCGTACAGAACCAAATAGCTGATAAGCACGCGCCGTTGGCTGGATACCGCGCCCATAACGAACAAACAGCTCATCATTAAACATCACCTTCAGTCTTGATACGGCATTGCTGACCGCCGGCTGCGACATCCCCAGGGAGTGTGCCGCACGGGTGATATTTTGTTCCTGCATTACCGCATCAAATACGGTTAACAGATTCAGGTCGACCATTCTCAGCTGAGGTTTTGCGTTTTCCACCTCTGAGTCCGGCTTATATTCAGTATTTTCTTTTAACATATTTAACTCCACTGTCACGCTAAATTCCCTTTGCCAAAGTGCAGTAATTAATTCTGAAAATATCATTTACCATGCATATGACATTTACAAAAGGGCAAAGATGAATTTTAGGAATATATTAAGGTTATGAGTGGCGACGAAAATTCTGCAGTTGAACGTACTCGCAACCCCCTAACCATATTGTTTACTTGATAAAACCAAGTGTACCCATAAATATCAAAAATAAACAATAACAGCAGCGGTTAACTATAATTTAAGCACTATTACAATATCGGTTTAAGCCGCCCTTAACATTCACATTTTATTATCATTGATAATTCCCCCTTACAAACATGGACACATTCAGCAAACAAATAAATTCAGCTATTTCATTAAGATATGATTCTGGCCAGGCGCGCTATCCTTGCGGCTCTCAGCGAAAATCAAAATTATCAAATAGTGAAAATATCTCAACATGCGCTGATGTCCTAAAAAGGATCATCGGCAAAAAAGCGCGATCGTCAGCACAATTAGCTAATTCTTCTCGCGGGTAAAAAGACCTTTTGTTCACCCAAGGGTTGACATCAAACCCCATATCCAGTAACTCTAAATGCATAACGATTTCATCTGGAGCATGACGCAATGATTCGCAGCATTCGCTTTCTCAGCCTACTACTACTAAACGCATCCATTTTGCGCGGTAGGCTGTTGGGCGACGTTCATCGTTAAGTCATCTTCCAGCAAGACTATAAAACCCGCGCCAATGCGCGGGTTTTTTTATGCTCGTAAGCAAGGCGCCAGGACACAGACCAAGGATCTAAACCATGAGCCAGCAAGTCATTATTTTCGATACGACCTTACGCGACGGTGAACAAGCGTTACAAGCCAGCCTGAGTGTGAAAGAGAAACTGCAGATTGCTATGGCCCTGGAGCGGATGGGCGTTGACGTCATGGAAGTGGGCTTCCCAGTCTCGTCTCCAGGCGACTTTGAATCCGTGCAAACCATCGCGCGCACGATCAAAAACAGCCGCGTTTGCGCCCTGGCCCGCTGCGTAGAAAAAGATATCGATGTTGCAGCAGAATCATTAAAAGTGGCGGAAGCGTTCCGTATTCACACTTTTATCGCCACCTCGCCGATGCATATCGCCACCAAGCTGCGCAGTAACCTGGATGAGGTTATTGAACGTGCCATCTATATGGTGAAGCGCGCACGCAACTACACTGACGATGTCGAGTTTTCCTGTGAAGACGCTGGCCGTACGCCGATTGCCGATCTGGCTCGCGTCGTTGAAGCCGCGATTAATGCAGGCGCAACAACCATCAATATTCCGGATACCGTCGGCTACACCATGCCGTTCGAATTCGCCAACATCATCACCGGTTTGTACGAACGCGTGCCTAACATCGACAAAGCCATTATCTCCGTCCATACCCATGACGACTTAGGCATCGCGGTCGGTAACGCCCTCGCAGCGGTCCACGCCGGCGCTCGCCAGGTCGAAGGCGCGATGAACGGTATCGGCGAACGCGCCGGCAACTGCTCGCTGGAAGAAGTGATCATGGCGATTAAAGTGCGCAAAGACATTATGAATGTGCACACCCGCATTAATCACCAGGAAATATGGCGTACCAGCCAGAACGTCAGCCAGATTTGCAATATGCCGATCCCTGCCAACAAAGCTATCGTCGGAACCGGCGCCTTTGCCCACTCTTCCGGTATTCACCAGGACGGCGTGCTGAAGAATCGCGAAAACTACGAAATCATGACGCCGGAATCTATCGGCCTGAACCAGGTGCAGCTGAACCTGACCTCACGCTCCGGCCGCGCGGCGGTGAAACACCGTATGGAAGAGATGGGCTATAAAGACACCGACTACAACATGGACCATCTGTATGACGCGTTCCTCAAGCTGGCGGATAAAAAGGGCCAGGTATTTGACTATGACCTGGAAGCATTAGCCTTCATTAATAAACAGCAGGAAGAACCGGAGCATTTCCGCCTGGATTACTTCAGCGTGCAGTCCGGCTCCAGCGATATCGCAACCGCCTCCGTGAAGCTGGCATGCGGTGATGAAACAAAAGCTGAGGCCGCCAACGGTAACGGCCCGGTGGACGCCATTTATCAGGCCATTAACCGCATCACCGGCTATGAGATTGAGCTGGTCAAATATGACCTCAACGCCAAGGGTCAGGGTAAGGATGCGCTGGGCCAGGTGGACATCGTGGCGAACTACAACGGCCGCCGCTTCCACGGCGTGGGTCTGGCGACGGATATCGTGGAATCTTCCGCGAAAGCCATGGTTCACGTCCTGAACAATATCTGGCGCGCCGCTGAAGTCGAAAAAGAATTGCAACGCAAAGCTCAGAATAAAGAGAACAATAAGGAAACCGTGTAATGTCGAAGAATTACCATATTGCTGTTTTACCAGGTGATGGTATTGGCCCGGAAGTCATGAACCAGGCGATGAAAGTACTGGAAGCCGTTCGCCACCGTTTTGATATGCGCATTACCACCAGCCAGCACGACGTCGGCGGTGTCGCCATCGATCGTCAGGGCACTCCCCTGCCGCAGACTACCGTCGAAGGCTGCGAACAGGCCGACGCGATCCTGTTTGGCTCCGTTGGCGGACCGAAATGGGAGCACCTGCCGCCCGCGGAGCAGCCGGAGCGCGGTGCGCTGCTGCCCCTGCGTAAGCATTTCAAATTATTCAGCAACCTGCGCCCGGCTAAGCTGTACCAGGGCCTGGAAGAGTTTTGCCCGCTGCGCGCCGATATCGCCGCTAACGGCTTCGACATTTTATGCGTCCGCGAACTGACCGGCGGCATTTACTTCGGCCAGCCGAAAGGCCGTGAAGGCAGCGGCCAGCATGAGAAAGCGTTCGATACCGAGGTGTATCATCGCTTTGAGATTGAGCGTATCGCCCATATTGCGTTCGAGTCCGCCCGCAAGCGTCGCCACAAAGTGACCTCGATTGATAAAGCGAACGTGCTGCAGTCTTCTATTTTGTGGCGTGAAATCGTTAGTGAAGTCAGTAAGCAGTATCCTGACGTTGAGCTGTCGCATATGTATATCGACAACGCCACCATGCAGCTGATCAAAGATCCGTCCCAGTTTGACGTCCTGCTGTGCTCCAATCTTTTCGGCGACATCCTGTCTGACGAATGCGCCATGATTACCGGTTCAATGGGCATGCTGCCGTCCGCCAGCCTCAACGAGCAAGGCTTTGGTTTATATGAACCCGCAGGCGGCTCCGCGCCGGATATCGCCGGTAAAAACATCGCTAACCCCATCGCGCAGATCCTCTCCCTGGCGCTGCTGCTGCGCTATAGCCTGGATGCCGATAACGCGGCAACCGCGATTGAAAATGCGATCAACCGCGCATTAGAAGAAGGCGTACGCACCGGCGATTTAGCGCGCGGCGCGACGGCGGTCAGTACCGATGAAATGGGCGATATCATTGCCCGCTATGTCGCTGAAGGGGTGTAATCATGGCGAAGACGTTATACGAAAAGTTGTTTGATGCTCACGTGGTTTATGAAGCGCAAAACGAAACCCCGCTGCTGTACATTGACCGTCATCTGGTTCACGAAGTGACCTCGCCGCAGGCGTTTGACGGTCTGCGCGCCCACAAACGCCCGGTACGTCAGCCGGGCAAAACCTTCGCCACGATGGATCACAACGTTTCGACGCAGACGAAAGACATTAACGCGTCCGGCGAAATGGCGCGTATCCAGATGCAGGAGTTAATTAAAAACTGCAAAGAGTTCGGCGTGGAACTGTACGATCTGAACCACCCTTTCCAGGGCATCGTCCACGTGATGGGGCCGGAACAGGGCGTCACCCTGCCGGGTATGACCATCGTCTGCGGCGACTCACACACGGCAACCCATGGTGCATTCGGCGCGCTGGCCTTCGGTATCGGCACCTCTGAAGTCGAACACGTCCTGGCTACGCAGACGCTGAAGCAGGGTCGCGCTAAAACCATGAAGATCGAAGTCAAAGGTAAAGCGGCTCCGGGCATCACCGCCAAAGATATCGTTCTGGCGATCATCGGTAAAACCGGCAGCGCCGGCGGTACCGGGCACGTTGTTGAATTTTGCGGCGAAGCCATTCGCGATTTAAGCATGGAAGGCCGCATGACCCTGTGCAATATGGCTATCGAAATGGGCGCGAAAGCAGGCCTGGTCGCGCCTGACCAGACCACATTTGATTACGTGAAAGGCCGCCTGCACGCGCCGAAAGGCAAGGATTTTGACGAAGCCGTCGCCTGGTGGAAAACCCTGACCACCGATGATGGCGCGACGTTTGACAGCGTTGTCACCCTGCAGGCGGAAGAGATTGCCCCGCAGGTCACCTGGGGCACCAACCCAGGCCAGGTCATCTCCGTCACCGATATCATCCCGGACCCGGCATCATTCACCGACCCGGTAGAGCGCGCGAGCGCGGAAAAAGCGCTGGCCTATATGGGCCTGAAATCTGGCGTACCGTTAACCGACGTGGCGATTGATAAAGTCTTTATCGGCTCCTGCACCAACTCGCGTATCGAAGACTTACGCGCGGCGGCCGAAATCGCTAAAGGCCGCAAAGTCGCGCCGGGCGTTCAGGCGCTGGTCGTGCCAGGCTCTGGTCCGGTAAAAGCGCAGGCCGAAGCCGAAGGCCTGGATAAAATCTTTATTGAAGCCGGTTTTGAGTGGCGTTTACCCGGCTGCTCCATGTGCCTGGCGATGAACAACGACCGCCTGAACCCGGGCGAGCGCTGCGCCTCCACCAGCAACCGTAACTTTGAAGGCCGTCAGGGCCGCGGCGGGCGCACTCACCTGGTCAGCCCGGCCATGGCAGCCGCGGCGGCCGTTACCGGTCATTTCGCCGATATCCGTAGCTTGAAATAAGGAAACCATCATGGCAGAGAAATTTACCCAACATACCGGCCTGGTGGTTCCGCTGGACGCCGCGAACGTCGATACCGATGCAATCATTCCAAAGCAGTTCCTGCAGAAAGTCACGCGTACCGGTTTTGGCGCCCATCTGTTTAACGACTGGCGCTTCCTGGACGACAAAGGCGAACAGCCTAACCCGGAATTCGTGCTGAACTTCCCGGAATATAAAGGCGCCTCTATCCTGCTGGCGCGGGAAAACTTCGGCTGCGGCTCTTCGCGCGAGCACGCGCCGTGGGCGCTGACCGATTACGGTTTTAAAGTCGTCATCGCGCCGAGCTTCGCCGATATCTTCTACGGCAACAGCTTTAACAATCAGCTGCTGCCGGTCACCCTGAGCGAAGCGCAGGTCGATGAGCTGTTTAAGCTGGTCCACTCTCAGCCGGGCATTAAGTTTGAAGTCGATCTGGAAGCCGAAGTGGTTAAAGCAGGCGATAAATCTTACAGCTTTAAAATTGACGCTTTCCGCCGCCACTGCATGCTGAACGGTCTGGACAGCATCGGCCTGACTTTGCAGCATGAAGAGGCGATCTCAGCCTATGAGAAAAAACAGCCGGCCTTTATGAATTAAGGCAGCCGCCATGTATATCTCAGCCCGGACCGCGATCCGGGCTTTTTTTTCGCCGGTAAAAATGAGATCTGGCGCACATATATCAATATTCGTCGCTATAACGGGGCGACATTTTCGCCGCGATAAAAATAAATCATTATCAATTGGGCATCTATTCAATCATTCCCCTACTCTTTTTGTGTCATTCCACAAGTACAAGTAAAAAATCGATTGAAATATTTAAGGTAAAAACACTAATGTGTAAATAAATTGTTAATCCCATAGAATCACGCTATAGCTCCGCGCAAAAAAAAGCATTATTTTTCTATTAAACGCCTCGTTATCTTTCCCCACAGAGAAATATTAACTTTGGACAGGCCAGAATCGCCGTAAAAGGCCATCAGGCATCCAGTGGAGAGAGCATATGAGCCACTATCCCCATCTTTTTTCCCCGTTGACCATTAACGGAATGACAATAAAAAACCGCATCATCATGCCGCCAATGGGCACTAACCTGGCGAGCCTGAACGGGGAAGTCACGCAGGAGCAGATTGACTACTATGAGCTACGCGCGCGGGGCGGCACAGGACTCATCACTATCGAGAATATTTGCATCGATTTTCCTTTCGCCTCTAACGGCACTACGCAGCTGCGTATCGATAACGATCAATATATTCCGCGCCTGTTCAAATTAACCGAAACCTTACATAAACACGGCGCCTGCGTCAGTATTCAATTAAACCACGCCGGCGCGTCGGCCTATGCGTATCGCCTGAACGGCGAAATGCCGCTGTCTTCTTCCAGCACGCCGTCCAAAAAGAACGGGAATATTCCCCGCCCGATGACGCACGATGAGATATATCATGCCGTCGATAAATTTGGTGACGCGGCGGAGCGCGTTCGCCGCGCTGGATTCGACTGCGTGGAAATTCACGCCGGCCACTCTTATTTAATTAGCCAGTTTTTATCACCGCTGTTTAATAAGCGCACCGATGAATTTGGCGGCAGCGTAGAGAATCGCGCCAGAATATTAACCTTAATCGTCGATAAGGTACGGGCCTGCGTAGGCCCGCGTTTTCCGGTCAGCCTGCGTATTAGCGCCGATGACTTTCTGAAAGGTGGAAATACGCTCGAAGACTCCTTGCGGATCCTCGAACTGTGCCAGGAAAAAGTGGATATTATCAACGTCTCCGCCGCGCAAAACGACAACCTCAATTTCCAGATTGACCAGATGTCTCTGGAAGATGGCTGGAAGCGCTATCTCTCTCGCGCGGTACGCGACAAATTCCACAAGCCCACGGTGATTGCCGGCAACATCCGTACCCCGAAAGTCGCCGAAGATATTATCGCCAGCGGCGATGCTGACCTGATTGCCATTGGCCGCGGCCTGATCGCCGAGCCGGAGTGGGTGCAAAAAGTTCAAAGCGGCAACGAACGTCTGATGCGGAAATGCATCTCCTGCAACATTGGCTGCGCGGATCACCGCATCGCCCGCTCCCGCCCTCTTCGCTGCTCGATCAACCCGGATATCATCCACGGCGACGCGTATAAGCAGCAGCGCGTGATCCGCGATACCAACGTCGTGGTCATCGGCGCGGGTACGGCGGGAATGGAAGCGGCCTGCACCGCGGCTGAAGTCGGCTGCCATACCTGGCTGCTGGAAGAGAAGCACAGCATCGGCGGACTGGCCAGCGAGATCTCCCTGCTGCCGGAGAAAAAGCGTATCGCTGATTTTCCGCAGTTTATGAAAAACCGTATCGCCTCGCTCGATAACCTGATGCTGCAGGTCGGCAGACGCGCCACCGTGGCGTCCGTTTCCGCTCTTCGCCCGGATTTAATCGTCAACGCCACCGGTTCAGTGCCCCTGCTGCCGCCCATTGAAGGACTGCGCGAGAACATCGATGTCGAAGGCGGGAACGTCTTCTCCATTACCAACATGATTCATCATCTGGACCAGTTTGCCGATGCTACAGGTAAACGCATCGCCGTCGTCGGCGCAGGCGCCGTGGGTCTGGACGTCATCGAGTACTTCTCCGCGCGCGGTGCCAGCGCCGTGCTTATCGAGATGCAGGACGCGCCGGGTCGCGATCTGGACATCATTACCAAAAACGCCATGTTGACCATGCTGGATGAACATCACGTGGAACAGCACATGCGCACGCAGCTGGTTGCCGTCACCCCAACGCATTTCATCGTTAAAAATGCGGATGGCACCTTTGACATTCCTTTCGATTACGGCTTCGTCTGCCTGGGAATGCGCGCCAACACCGCCGGTCTCACTGAGATTGAACAATGGGCCAGAGCCAATAACGTAAAAATAATGAACATCGGCGACAGCCTGATGGCCCGGCGAATCATTGATGGCGTGCGCGAAGGGCGCAACGTGCTGGACACCCTCGAAGATATGGGGGCTCTCGGCAACCGCGAATCGACAAAAATTCCATTTCTAACATATTGAGGATTTTATCATGGCAGAACGTATTACTGGACACACCGAGCTGATTGGCCTGATTGCGACCCCGATTCGTCACAGCATGTCGCCAACCATGCATAACGAAGCTTTTGCTCATCTGGGGCTGGACTATGTTTACCTGGCGTTCGAAGTCGGTAACGAAGAGCTGAAAGACGTGGTACAGGGCTTTCGCGCGTTAAAACTGCGCGGCTGTAACGTCTCCATGCCGAACAAAACGGAGATTTGCCAGTATCTGGACAAGCTCTCGCCGGCGGCAGAACTGGTTGGCGCGGTGAATACCGTGGTGAACGACAATGGCGTACTGACCGGCCACATTACCGATGGCACCGGCTATATGCGCGCGCTCAAAGAAGAGGGCATTGATATCATCGGCAAAAAAATGACCGTTCTGGGCGCTGGCGGCGCGGCAACCGCGCTCTGCGTTCAGGCCGCGCTCGATGGCGTCAAAGCGATCTCCATCTTCAACCGCAAAGATAAGTTCTTCGCCAATGCAGAACAGACCGTCGCCAAAATCCGTAACAACACCAACTGCGAGATCCACCTGTTCGATCTGGACGATCATGACAAACTGCGCGCGGAAATCGACAGCAGCGTCATTCTGACCAACGCCACCGGCGTGGGTATGAAACCGTTTGAAGGCCAGATGCTGCTGCCTGATGACAGCTTCCTGCGCCCGGATCTGATCGTTTCTGACGTGGTCTATAACCCGCGCAAAACTTATCTGCTGGAAGTGGCCGAGAAAAAAGGCTGCCGCACCATCAACGGTCTGGGGATGATGCTCTGGCAAGGCGCGCGCGCTTTTGAAATCTGGACGGGCAAAGAAATGCCGGTTGAACACGTCAAAAATATCCTGTTCTAAGGATGGGCGCGATGAAAAATCCATATGTCCCAACGGCGGCTGGGCTCTATCTTAACTACCTGATCCACGGCATGGGGGTTTTGTTAATCACCCTCAATATGGCGAATCTGCAGGAACAGTGGGGAACCGACGCTGCCGGCGTCTCCATCGTCATTTCGTCGCTCGGGATCGGTAAGCTCGCCACGATCGTCACAGGATTCCTGTCCGACCGTTTTGGCCGTAAACCTTTTATCTATCTCGGCATCGCCAGCTATCTGGTGTTTTTCCTCGGTATTTTACTGACGAAAAACATTTATATGGCCTACTTCTTCGGCATTATGGCCGGTCTGGCAAACAGCTTCCTCGATTCCGGAACCTATCCGGCGTTGATGGAGTCTTTCCCTAACTCCGCCAGCCGGGCAAATGTGCTGATCAAAGCCTTTGTCTCTGCCGGGCAGTTCCTGCTGCCGTTCATTATCGGTGCGCTGATTTGGGCGAATATGTGGTACGGATGGTCGTTTATCATCGCCGCTGTATTGATGATTATTAGCGCTATCTACCTGATAAAAATGCCTTTCCCGGACCATCGGGCGAAAAAGGAAACCGCAGAAAAATCGTCGGCCGCCGCCGTAGCCCCGCAGGCGAACGCCGGCAAGCTGGATATGGCCATCTTTACCCTGTACGGCTATATCGGTATGGCGACTTTTTATCTGGTCAGCCAGTGGTTAGCGCAGTACGGCGAGTTCGTTGCCGGCATCCCGCACGAGTCGGCCATTAAACTCCTGAGCGTCTATACTGCCGGTTCCCTGACGTGCGTGTTCGTCACCGCGGCCTTTGTCAAAGAGGTATTTAGCTCGGCCGTCGCCATGATCGTTTACACTTTCCTGTCGATGATGTCACTGCTGATCGTTTGCCTGTTCCCTACGCCAATGATAGTGACCGGCTTCGCCTTTATCATCGGCTTTGCCGCCGCCGGCGGCGTGCTGCAGATAGGCGCGACCATTATGGCCATGAGCTTCCCGAACGGAAAAGGCAAAGCCACCGGGATCTTTTATACCGCAGGAAGTCTGGCCAGCTTTACGATCCCGCTGATCACGGCAAAACTGTCGAAGATGGGTATCGCCAGCATTATGTGGTTCGATCTTCTGATCGCGATCGTCGGCTTTGTGATCGCCCTGTACATCGGTTATCGTCAGCTTCAGGTTCGCGCCGCTGCAAAAACATCCCGGGTTGCAGCAACCGCCTGATGGTCAATGACAAAAAGAATAATGGATACCAACATGACTCAAGCAGTAACAGTAAAAAACATCACCTTCCAGGAAGGGGAAACCTTAATCTGCGTACCGCTGATCGGCAAAACGCTCGCCGAGCTGCAGACTAACGCGCGCGCGCTGGCTACCGCCGGAGCCGATATTATCGAGTGGCGCGTCGATCACTTCACCCAGGTCAGAGAAACGGAGCAGGTACTACTGGCGCTGGGCGAGATTCGCCAGCTGCTGAAAGAGATCCCGCTGCTGTTCACCTTCCGCAGTAAAAAAGAGGGTGGCGAAACGGAAATCAGCGACGAAGCCTATTTTGAGCTGAATCGCCAGGCGGCCGTTAGCGGTCTGACCGACGTGATTGATATCGAGCTGTTCAACGACGAAGCGCAAATTCGCTCGCTGGTGAGCGATGCCCACGCTGCGGGCGTCAAAGTTATCATGAGCAATCATGATTTCCATAAAACGCCGGCTCAGGAAGATATCATCTACCGCCTGCGCCGCATGCAGGATCTTGGCGCTGACCTGCCGAAGATCGCGGTTATGCCGCAGTCGCCGCAGGATGTCCTGACCCTGCTCTCGGCAACCCTGACGATGAAAGAGAAGTACGCGACTCGGCCGTTAATCACCATGTCGATGGGTAAATCCGGCGGCGTGAGCCGGGTAACCGGCCGTTTGTTCGGTTCAGCAATGACCTTCGGTACCGTCGGCCAGGCTTCTGCGCCAGGGCAAATCGCCATTACCCAACTGCGTGAACTGATGGATATTCTTTCCTGATAAAACTTCGCCCGGGGGTCACCCTCCGGGCGATGTTGCTAGCGGATTTTTTGGCTGTCATTAATAATGACATCTTTAAATGACTGAATCGCGGGAGAAAGTACCCGCTCTTTCATCGTTGCCAGATAGATATAACGCGGAGGAATCGCATTTTTAATCGTCAGGATATGCACGTTGTAATACGAGAGCGCGGAAATTCGCGGCATAATCGCAATACCGTAATCAATACTGACCAGCCCCGCCATCGCCGTATCCTCATCAACGTAGCAGGCAATATCCGGCACCAGCTTTTGCTGCATAAACACGTTATCAATAAAGGGGCGTAACCCGCTATTTTCTGAAAAATAGATATAGGGATAGTGGATAGTCTCCACCAGGTCGACTTCATTTTCATAGAGCCTGGCCAGAGGGTGATCTTTTGCCGTTACCACGACCAGCTCCTGCTGAATAATAGGAATAAAGTCGATATCAGGCTCATCCGCAATATAGGAACAAATCGCCAGATCGCTTTTCCCGGCCTTCAGTTCCTGCAGAAGCGTTAACGACGTTCCCTGAGTAAAAGAAAATGTCACATTGTGACGAGATGGTGAAAGGGAATATTTATTAATTAACTGCGGAACAACATATTCGCCCATGGTGTAAATAAACGCAATGCGAATATTCTCCTTGTTCTCGTCGCTATTTTTTTGCAACGTCATGCGGCCATTCTCTAATGAGGCCAGGGCATCTTCGACGTAGGGCAGAAAGCGCTTACCATTCTGCGTAATTTTGACATTACGCCCTTTCCTGGCAAATAGCGCCACGCCAAGCTCTTTCTCCAGTTCAGATATGGCGTGGCTTAGCGAGGGTTGAGTGATAAAAAGACTGGAGGCGGCTTCAGTGTAGTGCTCGGTTTCTGCCAGCCGCTTAAAATAATAAAGTTGCTTTAGGTTCATTATTTTTGCTCGTATAATATAAGAATAAAACTCATGCCCCTAATATACCATACAGGCTATCGATGATGAGCCGAAAAGGAGAAATATCGGGGTCATATCAAATATTATTATGCCATGTCACAGAAGCCGTAACAAAGCGTGACTTATCATCGATAGTGTCAACGTCAAATAGAATATTTTTGCCTGCATAAATTCATGCAAAAATATTTTAAACTTTAAAGGAAATCACTATGAGGACGATCGATGCTCAGGAACGGCCGATTTTGCCGTCGGCCACGCAAAAGCGAACTAAAACGCGAATTGTAATTTTAATGTTACTATCGATAGGGACGATGATAAATTATCTCGATCGGACTATTTTAGGTGTTGTTGCGCCCAAGTTAACGAGCGAAATAGATATTGACCCGGCCATGATGGGGATCGTTTTTTCCGCTTTCGCCTGGACCTACGCTCTGGCGCAAATTCCCGGCGGGATGTTTCTCGATCGCTTCGGCAATAAGCTGACCTACGCGCTTTCTATTTTTTTCTGGTCAACCTTTACCTTACTGCAAAGCTTTTCTGTCGGCCTAAAATCGCTGCTGCTGCTGCGTTTAGGCTTAGGCATCAGCGAAGCCCCCTGTTTCCCGGTTAATAGCCGTGTCGTCAGTAAATGGTTTCCGCAGCATGAACGCGCCCGGGCAACGGCGACTTACACCGTCGGTGAATATATTGGTCTGGCCGCATTCTCTCCGCTCCTTTTTTTAATTCTGGAGCATCATGGCTGGAGAACGCTATTTTTCCTGACCGGTGGATTGGGTATTGCATTTACTTTTGTATGGTGGAAATTTTATCACGAGCCACATGAATCAAAAACGGCAAATAAAGAAGAGCTGGAGTATATCGGCGTAGAAAATACGACATCCGTCAATGAAAACATCCCTTTCAACTGGCATGATGCGAAACGTCTGCTGTGCTGCCGGCAAATCATCGGCGCCAGCCTTGGTCAATTTGCCGGTAACACCACGCTGGTTTTCTTCCTGACATGGTTCCCGACTTATCTGGCTAACGAACGCCACCTCCCCTGGCTTCACGTGGGTTTCTTCGCCTCCTGGCCGTTCCTGGCCGCGGCTATTGGTATCTTTTTCGGCGGTTGGGTATCCGATAAAATAATAAAGAAAACCAACTCAGTAAATATTAGCAGAAAGCTGCCAATTATTTCCGGACTGCTACTGTCGAGCTGCATCATCATTGCTAACTGGGTCGATAGCAACACCGCAGTCATTATTATTATGTCGATTGCATTTTTTGGCCAGGGTATGGTTGGCCTCGGCTGGACGCTTATTTCTGACATTGCCCCGAAGAATATGGGCGGATTGACCGGCGGCATCTTCAACTTCTGTGCTAATATGGCATCAATTATTACCCCATTAATTATTGGGGTTATCATATCCATGACCGGTAATTTTTTCTACGCGCTGATTTATATCGGTTTAACCGCGCTGGTTGGCGTTATCGCGTATGTTTTTATTATCGGCGATATTAAAAGGATCGTGTTGAAATAACCTGTCCAGCCCCTGTCCTGGCATCCTGCCGGGACAGGGGGAGCGATTCAGATATCTTTCACCCTGCTGGTCATAAACAGCGTCACCAGCGAAATTGCGGCAATCGTCCAGTAGACGCTGGCGTGACCATAGCTTTGCGACAGCGCGCCCTGAATCACCCCCGCCAGAATCACCCCGGTGGAAATACTGTTGGTAAACAGCGTCGTCGCGGCGCCCGCCCGTCCGGGCATCAGATCCTGAAACCACAGCATGCCAATCCCGGCAACAATCCCGATAAATACGGCATTAAACAGCTGTAGCACCAGCAGCGCCACGCGGTCGTGGAACAGAATCAGACCGATATAAAACAGCACGCCCGCCGCAACCGCTGTCACCATCATCTTGCGTTTGCCCCAGCGCTTAACGTAGTAGCCCGCCAGGATCATCGCCGGGATCTCCAGCCCGGCAGCGGTGCCCATCAAAATCCCCGCGAGGCTGTCCGGCAGGCCAAGATCGCTGCTGATCCACAGAGGCATATCAATGATATACATGGTATTGCAGGTCCACATCAGCGTGGAGGCGATGAACAGCATCCGCACGTTTTTATCGTGCCATCCTCCGGCCTGCACCAGCACGTCAGCGCCTTCCGAAGGCTGCTCAACGCGGGCGACCGAGGGCAGTTTGACGGCGATCAGCGCCAGGCTTATCACAAAGATCCCGGCGGCAATCGAAAACATGGTGGTGAAGCCATAATTCAGCGCCAGCATAAAAGCCAGCGGTGGACCAATAACCCACGCCAGCGAAAGCTGCGCACGCATTATCGAACTGAACATCACCACTTCGCGCGCCGAGCTATCGGCATATTCCCGCGCCAGGGCAAAAAGCTGCGGCATCGCGGCATTCGCCACCGAGGCCAGCATAACCCCGCAGGTAATCAGCGTCAGATAGTGGCGATTAAAAGCGAACAGCAGCGCGTTTCCCACCGCCATCAGGCAGCAAAACATAATCAGCCGCCGGCGATCGCCCCGGCTGTCGGAGCGTTTAGCCAGCGCCAGGCTGACCAGAATGCCGGCAATGGCGTTAACCGTATAGAACAGTCCTACCCAGAACGGCTGCGCGCCCACTTCGCGGCTGAGGAATAAGCTGAGCGTCGGCGCCTGCAGCGCGCCGGCGATCCCCATCATGAAAGCGACAAGCATAAAAGCGGCGTAAACGCCGTTTAGACGACGCCCCATCGTCATTAACCACAGCATGAAATATCCTTAAGCACGCGAAGAAAACGAAAAAAGCCAGCAGAAGTATTCTGCTGGCGGGTGATTCTATACTCTATGGATTTCGAGTTGCGGGCAGGCGGCCAGAACGTAAGTCCCTGGGAACATAGATAACTATGTGGCCTGGGCGAGCGGGCGCAGCCAACGCACCTGCAGCTTGAAAGACGACGAGTATAACACCAATACTCAGTCACACATGATGTCTGCAAGTCAATGATCAGAGGTCTGCGACGTAACTCCCCACTGCATCAGTTCGCCGAGCATTTTCTGCTGTCTTCCTGCCATCAGGCGGGCCAGCCAGGACGCATCCTGCGTCGCAGAAAAGTAGCGTTGGTAGAACTGTTTCATGGTTGACCCCATCATATTCACCTCCTCGCTTCATCGACGTTGATTATTGACTTAATATAGGAAGTAATAAATTGCTGAGTTTTTATCAGGAGTTCCCCTTTTATGTCTTCCGGTCGTTTACAACAGCAGTTCATCCGCCTGTGGCAGTGCTGCGATGGCAAGTCGCAGGAGACCACGCTGAATGCGCTGGCAGAGATGCTAAGCTGCTCGCGCCGCCATATGCGTACCCTACTCAACATGATGGAAGCGCGCGGCTGGCTAACCTGGGAGGCGGAGGCCGGGCGCGGCAAGCGCTCCCGCCTCTCTTTTCTCTATACCGGTCTCGCCCTGCAGCAGCAGAGGGCGGAAGATCTGCTGGATCAGGACAGAATCGATCAGCTGGTGCAGCTGGTTGGCGATAAAGCCGCCGTCCGGCAAATGCTGGTTTCCCATTTAGGCCGCAGCTTTCGTCAGGGCCGGCATATCCTGCGCGTGCTCTACTATCGGCCGATGAAAAATCTGCTGCCCGGCAGCGCGCTGCGCCGCTCGGAAACGCATATTGCCCGGCAGATTTTTAGCGCCCTGACGCGGGTAAATGAGGAAAATGGGGAACTGGAGGCCGATATTGCTCACCATTGGCAGCAGATCGCCCCCACCCACTGGCGCTTTTTTCTGCGTCCGGGGATTCATTTTCATCATGGACGAGAGCTGGAGATGGAAGATGTCATCACCTCTCTGCAGCGCAGCAACGCCCTGCCGCTGTTCTCTCATATTGAGCGCATCGACTCTCCCACCGCATGGACCCTCGACATTCATCTCCGCCAGCCCGACCGCTGGCTGCCGTGGTTGTTAAGCCAGGTCCCGGCCATGATCCTTCCGCATGAGTGGCGAACGATGGAGAATTTCTCCAGTATCCCCGTGGGGACCGGGCCCTACTCGGTTGTGCGTAATAACCAGAATCAGCTCAAAATTCACGCCTTCGATGACTATTTCGGCTACCGGGCGCTGATCGATGAAGTGAACGTCTGGGTCCTGCCGGAAATCAGCGAAGAACCCAACGGCGGGTTGACGTTACAGGGCACCACGCAAAGCGAAAAAGCGGTGGAAAGCCGCCTGGAAGAGGGGTGTTATTACCTGCTGTTCGACGCCCGCAGCCCGCTGGGCGGTAACAGCGCGGTACGCCAGTGGCTAAGCTATGTGTTCCAGCCCGCTAACCTGCTCTATCACGCCGGCGAGCACTATCAGGGCAACTGGTTCCCGGCTTATGGCCTGCTGCCCCGCTGGCATCATGCGCGCAGCCACGCCTGCGAGAAACCTGCCGGCCTTGAGACGGTCAGGCTGACCTACTACCAGGATCACGTCGAGCATCGCGTGATGGGCGGGATCATGGCAACGCTGCTGGCCGAGCATCAGGTTAAGCTGGAGATCCAGGAGCTGGAGTATCAGGAGTGGCACCGCGGGGAGGTGGTCAGCGACGTTTGGCTCAACAGCGCCAACTTTACGCTGCCGATCGATTTCTCCCTGTTTGCCTGGCTGTATGAAGTTCCGCTGATTCGCAACTGTATCCCCATCGACTGGGAACAGGACGCCGCTCGCTGGCGCGCGGGCGAGCTGAACCCGGCCACCTGGAGTCAGCAGCTGTTGGCCAATCAAACCGTGGTGCCGCTGATCCACCACTGGCTGATGATCCAGGGGCAGCGCAGCATGCGCGGCGTACGCATGAACACGCTCGGCTGGTTTGACTTTAAGTCCGCGTGGTTCGCGCCGCCGGAGCCGTAATGCTTTCCGTTGGCAAACAAAATCATTACACTAACTGCCGTTCTCAACGGGGTGCTAATAAACATACGCAATCTCATTCAAGTTGCCTCAACGCGCGGTTAGCGCAGAAGCAACCCGAAGATAAAGCGTATGGGCTGAGAAAATACCCGTCGAACCTGATCCGGATAACGCCGGCGAAGGGATTTGAGGCCCTCTCAAAATCCTTTGCCACCCCTTTTTCTGAGGTGCAAAGTGTTGAAAAAATTACTCCCCCTGCTGGCACTGGTCGCCGCGCCCGTTTTTGCCAAACCGCTGCTCACCGTTTATACCTACGACTCGTTCTCCGCCGACTGGGGCCCGGGCCCAGCGGTTAAAAAAGCCTTTGAAGCCGACTGCGGCTGCGAGCTGAAGTTCGTGGCGCTGGAAGATGGCGTCTCGCTGCTCAACCGCCTGCGAATGGAAGGCAAAAACAGCAAAGCCGACGTGGTGCTGGGACTGGATAACAACCTGCTGGAAGCCGCTTCGCAAAGCAAGCTGTTCGCCAAAAGCGGCGTCCCGGCCAGCGCGGTCAGCGTGCCCGGCGGCTGGGACAACGACACCTTCGTGCCGTTCGATTACGGCTACTTCGCCTTTGTTTACGATAAAAACAAGCTGAAAAATCCGCCGAAAAGCCTGAAAGAGCTGGTTGAGGGCGAGCAAAAATGGCGGGTGATTTATGAAGATCCGCGCACCAGTACGCCGGGCCTGGGCCTGCTGCTGTGGATGCAAAAAGTCTACGGCGATAAAGCGCCGGAAGCCTGGCAGAAGCTGGCGGCGAAAACCGTTACCGTTACCAAGGGCTGGAGCGAAGCCTACGGCCTGTTCCTGAAAGGCGAAAGCGATCTGGTGCTGAGCTACACCACCTCCCCGGCTTACCACATTATCGAAGAGAAAAAAGATAACTACGCCGCGGCAAACTTCGCGGAAGGCCACTACCTGCAGGTTGAGGTAGCCGCCCGCACCGCGGCCAGCAAACAGCCGGAGCTGGCGGAAAAGTTCCTTAAATTTATGGTATCACCGGGCTTCCAGAACGCGATCCCCACCGGCAACTGGATGTATCCGGTGACGACGGTTGCGCTTCCGGCAGGCTTTGACGCGCTGATGAAACCGCAAACGACCCTCGAATTCACACCGCAACAGGTGGCCGCCGAACGTCAGAACTGGATTAGCGCATGGCAACGCGCCGTCAGCCGCTAGCTTTCGGCTGGCTCCTGCCGGGACTCACGGCGGCCATCGTGCTGGTCGTCGTGGCGCTGGCCGCCTTTCTGGCGCTATGGTTCAGCGCCCCGGAGACCTCCTGGAACGCGCTTATCCGCGACAGCTATCTCTGGCACGTGGTGCGTTTCTCCTTCTGGCAGGCCTTCCTTTCCGCGCTTTTTTCGGTGCTACCGGCGATATTCCTCGCCCGCGCCCTGTACCGGCGGCGCTTCCCCGGGCGCACGCTGCTGCTGCGCCTTTGCGCGATGACCTTAATTCTGCCGGTACTGGTGGCGGTCTTCGGCATTCTTAGCGTCTACGGTCGTCAGGGCTGGCTGGCCCAGCTATGCCACGTTTTTGGCTGGCAGTGGGAATTCTCGCCCTACGGGCTACAGGGGATCCTGCTGGCGCACGTATTCTTTAATATGCCGATGGCCACGCGCCTGCTGCTGCAGACGCTGGAAAATATCCCCGGCGAACAGCGGCAAATCGCCGCCCAGCTCGGCATGCGCGGCTACGTCTTCTTCCGGCTGGTCGAGTGGCCGTGGCTGCGCCGGCAAATTCCACCGGTCGCGGCTCTGATCTTTATGCTCTGTTTCGCCAGCTTTGCGACCGTGCTGTCGCTGGGCGGCGGCCCGCGGGCGACCACCATCGAACTGGCGATTTACCAGGCCCTTAATTTCGACTACGACCCGGCGCGCGCGGCAATGCTGGCGCTTATCCAGATGGTCTGCTGCCTCGGGCTGGTGCTGCTTAGCCAGCGCCTGAGTAAAGCCCTCGCCATCGGGGCCAGCCATATTCGCGGCTGGCGCGATCCCGACGACCGGCTGTACAGCCGGCTGTGCGACGCGGCGCTGATTGGCGCGGCGCTTTTACTGCTGCTGCCGCCGCTGCTGGCGGTGATAGGCGACGGGCTGAACAGCAATCTGCTGAGCGTGCTGCATCAGCCGGCGCTATGGCAGGCGCTGTGGACGTCTCTGCGTATCGCCCTTGCCGCCGGGCTCTTAAGCGTCATCCTGACCATGATGCTGCTCTGGAGCAGCCGCGAGCTTCGCGCCCGCCGTCACCCTCTGGCCGGTCAGGCGCTTGAGCTGAGCGGGATGCTGATCCTCGCCATGCCGGGCATCGTGCTGGCCACCGGTTTCTTCCTGTTGCTCAATAACAGCGTGGGCCTGCCCGAGTCCGCCGACGGTATCGTGATTTTCACCAATGCGCTGATGGCAATCCCCTATGCGCTCAAGGTACTGGAAAACCCGATGCGCGATATCGCCGCCCGCTACGGCACCCTCTGCCAGTCGCTGGGGATGCGCGGCTTCACCCGCCTTCGGGTGGTCGAGCTTCGCGCTTTAAAGCGGCCGCTGGCCCAGGCGCTGGCCTTCGCCTGCGTGCTGTCGATTGGCGATTTCGGCGTCGTGGCGCTGTTCGGCAACGAAGATTTCCGTACGCTGCCCTTTTATCTGTATCAGCAAATTGGTTCTTACCGTAGCCAGGACGGCGCCGTGACCGCCCTTCTGCTTCTGCTGCTGTGCTTTTTACTCTTTAGCGTGATTGAAAAACTTCCGGGACGCGATGCTAAAACTGAATGATGTGACCTGGCTTTACCAGCATCTGCCGATGCGTTTTACGCTTTCCGTCGAACGCGGTGAGCGCATCGCGGTTCTTGGCCCGAGCGGGGCCGGAAAAAGCACGCTGCTGAACCTGATTGCCGGTTTTTTAACGCCCGCCAGCGGCAGTATCGCGCTCGACGGCCAGCCCCATACCCACACGCCGCCCGCGCGTCGTCCGGTATCGATGCTGTTTCAGGAAAATAATCTGTTCAACCATCTCACCATCCGCCAGAACATTGCGCTGGGAATGCACCCGGGGCTCAAGCTGAACGCGGATCAATCCGCCCATCTGCAGGCGATTGCCGGGCAGATGGGGATTGACGCGATGTTAGAGCGGCTGCCGGGCGAGCTTTCCGGCGGCCAGCGCCAGCGTGCGGCGCTGGCGCGCTGTCTGGTGCGCCAGCAGCCGGTACTGCTGCTGGATGAGCCCTTCTCGGCGCTCGATCCCGCGCTGAGGCTGGAGATGCTGACGCTGGTTGCCGACGTCTGCCAGCAGCGGCAACTGACGCTGCTGATGGTCTCGCACAGCGTGGAAGATGCGGCGCGCATCGCGCCGCGGTCGGTGGTCGTGGCTGAGGGACGCATTGCCTGGGATGGCGCGACCGCCGCGCTGCTCAGCGGCAACAGCAGCGCCTCGGCGCTGCTGGGAATTAGCGCAAAATAACCTTATGCAGAATGTCGAGATAGACCGGCATCAGCGGATGACGGAAGGCAAACACCAGCGCCGCGCCGGCGGCGCACACCATGAGCGGAGCGAGCCACAGCAGGCGCGAACGCGGCAGAAAACGGGTGAGACGATCGCCAGCGCTTTTGGCGCTGCGCCACAGCCGCCAGCATAGCCACGCCGCCAGCCACGCCAGCAGCGCCGCCCCCAGCAGCAGCCACTTAAAGCTGGCGCTATTCTCATCGGCCGGGATATCAATGGCCGCCCCGGCAAGGATTCCCGGTAAGAAGTAGAGCGGCGGCCACAGCAGGCAGCCGATGATATTCGGCGGGATGAACTTCGCGACCGGCAGATCGAGCATCCCGGCGACCATCGGCACCAGCGGGCGCGTCGGCCCGACGAAGCGGCCAATCAGAATCGTAAACATGCTGTGCTGATGCAGCGCATGTTCGGTTTTATCCAGCAGTGCTTTGTTTTTCTTCAAAAAAGACCAGCGATGCAGCGGCTTTTTAAACCGCCAGCCAAGCCAGAATGAAATCCAGTCGCCGAGCAAACAGCCGATAATCCCCGCCAGCCACGCCTGCCAGAAGTTAACCTCGCCGCTGCCGATCAGCGCCCCCAATCCGGCCATCATCACCGTTCCCGGTAAGATAAGCCCTACCAGCGCCAGCGACTCGAGGAAGGCGACCAGCAGAACGGCTATCAGAGAATAGACCGTGGATTGAGTAATAAAGTGTTCCAGCAATGCTTGCATAATGTACCCGGTTTAAAAACGAAGCACGGATTCTCCGGAGCCGTTCATACTTCGTCAAGCCATCATTTGTTTGTATAGTTTACTGGCTGTGTTAAAAATCCGGGCCATCATTTCACTTTCTTTACTTTTTATTCACACCCTGCGCGAAACTCGCTCGGGCTGGCGCCGGTGCATTTCTTAAACACGCGCGAAAAGTAGAGCTGGTCCTCAAAACCGACGTTACGGCCAACGGTCGCGATCGGCATCCGCGTCGTGCTCAGCAGCAGCTTGGCCTGGCTAATGCGCTGATCCTCCCGCCACCCCAGTACGCTGATCCCCAGCTGCTGGCGGAACAGATGCGACAGGCGCGACGGCGACAGGCACACGTGCTGGGCGACGCTGGCAATATCGAAATGGCTGTCCGCCAGATGATCGCTGATGTACTGGCAGGCATCGCGCACCCGGTTATCCAGCGGCGGATGCAGCGATTCGTTGATAGCTTCCATGCGCCTGAGCAGCAGTTGCTCCATAAGATTGATCGCCAGCAGCTCGGAGTAACGCCCGGCGCCCTGCCCGGCCTCCACAATCTGCCCGAACAGTTCGCCAAAGCGCGCCTGCCACTGCTCATCCGGGCGGAAAAAGCCGGTCTGGGCAAAAATCGTTGGCCAGTTAAGCCATTCATGCCAGTAGGCGCGCGGCCGGAAATAGACCCACTGGTGATACCACTCGCGGGCATCGGGATGGCGGCCATAATGGTGAATCTCTCCCGGCGGGAACAGCAGCATATCGCCAGGCCGGCAGATAAACTGCTCTCCGTGGTTATTGATCACCCCTTCGCCGCGAATCGTCAGATTAAGGATATAGCCCTTCATGCCCAGCGGACGGTCAATAAAGAAATCAAGATAGCCATCGGCTTCAATTGGCGTCAGGCCCGTCACCAGATGGGCGTTAAAAGAGTAACCCGGCAACAAAGGATCGTTTTGCGTTTCGGCCATAAACTCTGCTCTCCAGGAGACATTAAGGACACCAATTGTCCATACCTTGTATTTTATCCTCTGGCTGGTCGCTCATGCTGCGACGCGGGTTAGAAAATGAATTAAAACCCGCCTCTTCTCGATAAAAACTGAGCACGGCGCACAGTTCAGGCGCTTTCAGCGCATAACTGAAGTGTCTATAAAGACGGCAGGAAAGTCCACATTGAATATTTGCACGGCGTCACACTTTGCGACGTCACAGCAATATAGTCCATAAGATTAGCGAATACGGCCTGACGGTTTTCAGCCCAGATATCTACTGTTTCACCATGAATGATTTTTAGCATGGAGTAACAGTATGGCAATTGCGATTGGCCTCGATTTTGGCAGTGATTCAGTACGCGCCCTGGCGGTAGAGTGCGCGACCGGCGAAGAGCTCGCCGCAAGCGTCGAGTGGTATCCGCGCTGGCAGGAGGGGCTATTTTGCGATGGTCCGAACAACCAATTCCGCCATCATCCACGCGACTATATCGAATCAATGGAAGCCGCGCTGAAAAGCGTCCTCGCATCCCTTAGCGCCGAACAGCGCGCTGCCGTGGTGGGTATCGGCGTTGACAGCACCGGCTCCACCCCCGCGCCCATCGACGCCGACGGCAACGTGCTGGCGCTGCGCGACGAATTCGCCAGCAACCCCAACGCCATGTTCGTGCTGTGGAAGGACCATACCGCGGTGGAGGAGGCGGAGGCGATTACCCGCCTGTGCCACCAGCCGGGCAAAGAGGATTACTCCCGCTATATCGGCGGTATCTACTCCAGCGAATGGTTCTGGGCCAAGATCCTCCACGTGACCCGCCAGGACAGCGCCGTCGCCGAGGCCGCCGCGTCGTGGATTGAGCTGTGCGACTGGGTGCCGGCCCTGCTTTCCGGGACCACCCGCCCGCAGGATATTCGTCGCGGCCGCTGCAGCGCCGGGCACAAATCCCTGTGGCATGAAAGCTGGGGCGGACTGCCGCCTGCCGGTTTCTTCGATGAACTCGACCCGATAATCAACCAGAGCCTGGCCTACCCGATGTTCAGCGATACCTGGACTGCGGATATCCCGGTCGGCACGCTCACCGCCGAATGGGCCGCGCGCCTGGGCCTGCCGCAAACCGTCGCCATCTCCGGCGGCGCATTCGACTGCCATATGGGCGCCGTCGGCGCCGGTGCGCAGCCAAACGCGCTGGTCAAAGTTATCGGCACCTCCACCTGCGACATTCTGATCGCCGATAAACAGAGCGTTGGCGAGCGCACGGTGAAAGGGATTTGCGGCCAGGTCGACGGCAGCGTCGTGCCTGACTTTATCGGTATGGAAGCGGGGCAATCCGCTTTTGGCGACATCTACGCCTGGTTTGGCCGCATTCTCGGCTGGCCGCTGGAGCAGCTGGCGCAGTCCCACCCGGAACTCAAAGAGCAGATCAAAGCCAGCCAGAAACAGCTGCTGCCCGCGCTGACCGACGCATGGGCAAAAAATCCGTCTCTTGACCACCTGCCGGTGGTGCTGGACTGGTTTAACGGCCGCCGTACGCCGAATGCCAACCAGCGTCTGAAAGGGGTCATTACCGATCTGAACCTCGCCACCGACGCCCCGGCGCTGTTCGGCGGACTGATTGCCGCCACCGCTTTTGGCGCCCGCGCCATTATGGAGTGCTTCACCGAACAGGGGATCCCGGTCAATAACGTGATGGCGCTCGGCGGCATCGCGCGCAAAAACCCGGTGATCATGCAGGCCTGCTGCGATGTGCTGAATCGCCCGCTGCAAATCGTCGCGTCCGATCAGTGCTGCGCCCTGGGCGCGGCTATCTTCGCCGCCGTTGCCGCCGGCGTATACCGCGATATCCCTGCCGCACAGGAAAACATGGCCAGCCAGGTGGAAAGTACCCTGCAGCCTCGTCCGGCGCAGGCGCAACGCTTCGAACAACTCTATCAGCGCTACCAGCAGTGGTCGCTCAGCGCGGAACAACGTTATCTCCCTTCGACTGCAAAAGCGGAATCCGCGCCGCAATCTCAGGCAGCCCTCACCCATTAAGGACATGAAAATGACGATTTTTAATAACTATGAAGTGTGGTTCGTTATCGGTAGCCAGCATCTGTACGGCCCTGAAGCGCTACGTCAGGTGACAAAGCACGCAGAACATGTGGTGAACAGCCTGAATGCGGAAGCCAAACTGCCGTGCAAACTGGTGCTTAAGCCGCTGGGTACCACGCCGGATGAGATCACCCATATCTGCCGCGACGCAAACTACGATGATAAGTGCGCCGGGATGGTGGTGTGGCTGCATACCTTCTCGCCGGCGAAAATGTGGATCAATGGCCTCACGATCCTGAATAAACCGCTGATGCAGTTCCATACCCAGTTCAACGCGGCCCTGCCGTGGGACAGCATCGATATGGACTTTATGAACCTGAACCAGACCGCCCACGGCGGCCGCGAATTTGGCTTCATCGGCGCCCGCATGCGTCAGCAGCACAGCGTGGTGACCGGCCACTGGCAGGATAAAGAAGCCCATCAGCGCATCGGCGCGTGGATGCGCCAGGCGGTCTCTAAACAGGATACCCGCCACCTGAAAGTGTGCCGTTTCGGCGATAACATGCGCGAAGTGGCGGTCACCGACGGGGATAAAGTCGCCGCGCAGATTAAGTTTGGCTTCTCGGTTAACACCTGGGCGGTGGGCGATCTGGTGCAGGTCGTCAATGCGGTCACCGACGGTGAAATCAGCGCCCTGGTGGATGAGTACGAAAGCAGCTATCGCCTGACCCCCGCGGTGCAAATCCACGGCGATAAGCGGCAGAACCTTCTCGATGCCGCGCGCATTGAGCTGGGGATGAAGCGCTTCCTGGAACAGGGCGGCTTCCACGCGTTCACCACCACCTTTGAAGATTTACACGGCCTGAAACAGCTTCCGGGTCTCGCCGTGCAGCGTCTGATGCAGCAGGGCTACGGCTTTGCGGGCGAAGGCGACTGGAAAACCGCCGCTCTGCTTCGCATCATGAAGGTGATGGCAACTGGTCTGCAGGGCGGCACCTCCTTTATGGAGGATTACACCTACCACTTCGAGAAAGGCAACGATCTGGCGCTGGGCTCGCATATGCTGGAAGTCTGCCCGACCATCGCCACCGCTGAAAAACCGATTCTCGACGTGCAGCCGCTGGGCATCGGCGGGAAAGCCGATCCGGCGCGCATCATCTTTAACACCCAGACCGGCCCGGCGATCGTCGCCAGCCTGATCGATCTCGGCGATCGCTATCGTCTGCTGGTGAACACCATTGAAACGGTGAAAACGCCGCACGAACTGCCGAAGCTGCCGGTGGCCAACGCCTTGTGGAAAGCGCATCCGGATCTGCGCACCGCGTCCGAAGCCTGGATCATCGCTGGCGGCGCGCACCACACCGTCTTCAGCCATGCGCTCACCCTCGACGATATGCGCCAGTTTGCTGAGCTGCAGGATATCGAGCTGACCGTAATTGATAACGAAACCCGTCTGCCCTCCTTCAAGGACGCGCTGCGCTGGAACGAAGTGTATTACGGTTCAAAACGCTAAGGGGCCGCCCCCTCACCCTCTCCCTGAGGGTGCGGGTGAGGGGAACTGACTCGCCAGCAATTCGGAGCACAGTATGTTAGAAGATCTCAAACGCCAGGTTCTCGAAGCCAACCTGGCCCTGCCAAAGCACAATCTGGTTACCCTCACCTGGGGCAACGTCAGCGCCGTCGACCGTGAACGGGGCGTGCTGGTGATTAAACCCTCCGGCGTCGACTACAGCGTCATGACCGCCGAGGATATGGTGGTGGTCAGCCTGGAAACCGGCGACGTGGTGGAAGGCAAGAAAAAGCCCTCGTCGGATACGCCAACCCACCGTCTGCTGTATCAGGCATTCCCGACGCTGGGCGGCATTGTTCATACCCATTCGCGTCACGCCACCATCTGGGCGCAGGCCGGACAGTCGATTCCCGCTACCGGCACCACCCACGCCGACTATTTCTACGGCGCGGTCCCCTGTACCCGGCTGATGACCGACGATGAGATCAACGGCGAGTACGAGTGGCAAACCGGCGAAGTGATCGTTGAAGCCTTCCGTGAAAAAGGTATCGATCCGGCGCAAATGCCCGGCGTGCTGGTGCACTCGCACGGCCCGTTTGCCTGGGGGAAAAACGCCGAAGACGCGGTGCATAACGCTATCGTGCTGGAAGAGATCGCCTATATGGGCATCTTCTGCCGCCAGCTGGCGCCGCAGCTGCCGGAGATGCAGCAAACGCTGCTGGATAAACACTATCTGCGCAAGCACGGCGCGAAAGCCTATTACGGGCAGTAACGCCGCAGCATTCCCGGCTCGCGCTGCGCTTAGCCGGGCTACAGGCTGGTAGCCCGGCTAAGTCCGGGAAACAGCGCGCCACACCTGTATAAAACCCCAGCATCATTCGGTGAACCAGGCTATAATCAGGCCTGGTTTTTACTGATGAGAGCACGGCGTGACGCAGCCACGAGCAGGTTTTTTACTCACCCGTCACTGGCGGGATACCCCGCAGGGCACCGAACTGACATTCTGGCTGGCGACCGATGACGGCCCGCTTGAGGTCACCCTGCCGCCGCAGGAATCCGTCGCGTTCATTCCCGAATCGCAGCGCCCGCAGGCTGAACGCCTGCTGCAGGGCGAAAACGGCCATCGCCTTGCTGCGCTCACTCTGCAAGATTTTCATCGCCAGCGGGTGTTTGGTCTCTACTGCCGCGCTCACCGCCAGCTGATGCGGCTGGAAAAAAAGCTGCGCGAAAACGGCGTCACGGTATATGAAGGCGACGTTCGCCCGCCGGAGCGCTATCTGATGGAGCGCTTTATCACCGCCCCGGTGTGGGTTGAAGGCGAGGCGCGAGGCCAGCGGCTGGTCAACGCGCGGATGAAGCCCAATCCCCACTACCGGCCGCCCCTAAAGTGGGTGTCGCTGGACATCGAAACCAGCCGCCACGGCGAGCTCTACTGCATCGGCCTTGAAGGCTGCGGCCAGCGGGTCGTCTATATGTTAGGGCCGGAACCGGCCACCCCGCCTGCCGTCGATTTCGAACTGGAGTACGTCGCCAGCCGCCCGCTGCTGCTGGAAAAGCTTAACGCCTGGTTTGCCGCCCACGACCCGGACGTGCTGATCGGCTGGAACGTGGTGCAGTTTGATTTACGCGTCCTGCAAAAGCACGCCGAGCGCTATCGCATCCCGCTGCTGCTCGGCCGCGGCAACAGCGAACTGGAGTGGCGCGAACACGGTTTTAAGAATGGCGTCTTCTTTGCTCAGGCCAACGGCCGCCTGATTATCGATGGCATAGAGGCGCTGAAATCCGCGTTCTGGAACTTCTCCTCTTTTGCGCTGGAGTCGGTCGCCCGCGAGCTGCTCGGCGAGGGCAAAGCCATTGATAATCCCTGGGATCGGATGGATGAAATCGATCGCCGCTTTCACCAGGATAAACCGGCGCTGGCCACCTATAACCTACAGGACTGCGAGCTGGTCACGCGCATCTTCCACAAAACCGAGATCATGCCGTTTTTGCTGGAGCGCGCGACGGTCAACGGCCTGCCTGCGGATCGCCACGGCGGTTCGGTCGCCGCCTTCAGCCATCTCTATTTCCCGCGCATGCACCGGCTCGGCTACGTCGCGCCGAACCTCGGTGAAGTGCCGCCGCAGGCCAGCCCCGGCGGCTACGTGATGGACTCCCGCCCCGGCCTCTACGACTCGGTGCTGGTGCTGGACTACAAAAGCCTGTACCCGTCGATTATCCGCACCTTTCTGATCGACCCGGTGGGACTTGTGGAAGGTCTGGCGCAGCCCGATGACGCTCACAGCACCGAAGGCTTTCTCGGCGCGCGCTTCTCGCGAGAAAAACACTGCCTGCCGGGGATCGTCGGGCAAATCTGGCACGGGCGCGACGAGGCCAAGCAGCATAAAAACAAACCGCTGTCGCAGGCGCTGAAGATCATTATGAACGCCTTCTACGGCGTGCTCGGTACCAGCGCCTGCCGCTTTTTCGATCCGCGTCTGGCCTCATCCATCACCATGCGCGGCCACGCGATTATGCGCCAGACCAAAGCGCTGATTGAATCCCAGGGCTATGACGTTATCTACGGCGATACCGACTCCACCTTCGTGTGGCTCAAGCGGTCCCACAGCGAAGAGGAAGCCAGCAGCATCGGCCGCTCGCTGGTGGCCTTTGTCAACGAATGGTGGGCGGCGGAGCTGAGCAAAGAGGGGCTTGTCAGCACCCTCGAGCTGGAGTTCGAAACCCACTTCTGCCGCTTTCTCATGCCCACCATTCGCGGCGCGGATACCGGCAGTAAAAAGCGCTACGCCGGGATGATTCAGGAAGGCAGCGAGCAGCGCATGGTGTTTAAAGGGCTGGAGACGGTACGCACCGACTGGACGCCGCTGGCCCAGCAGTTTCAGCAGGAGCTTTATCTGCGCATTTTCCGCCATCAGCCCTATCGCGATTACGTGCGCGAAACCATTGATAAGCTGATGAACGGCGAGCTTGACGATCGGCTGGTCTACCGCAAGCGCCTGCGCCGTCCGCTGGCGGAGTATCAGCGCAACGTGCCGCCGCACGTGCGCGCGGCCAGGCTCGCTGATGAGCAAAACGTCAGGCTGGGCAGGCCGCAGCAGTATCAGCAGCGCGGCAGCATTAAATACGTCTGGACCACCGGCGGGCCGGAGCCGGTGGATTATCAGCAATCACCGCTGGATTATGAACACTATCTTTCTAAGCAATTAGAGCCTGTCGCCGAAGGAATACTTCCCTTTGTCGACGACGATTTTGCTACAATAGTGACGGGGCAGCTGGGGCTATTTTGATTTTTTCTCACTCATTCCGCTGGCGCAAAAGCCGCAAAATGAAGGGTGAGGAGGACGTGACGAACGTTCCGCCATCCAGTAATATAGCGCCCTTTCCATTCCTGGACCCAATTTTGACGTATCTCCGATTCTCCATGGAGATGCTCAACTATTGCCTGCAATCAAAGAACTAAAGAGCCGAACATATATGCCTTTTACACTTGGTCAACGCTGGATTAGCGACACAGAGAGCGAACTGGGATTAGGGACGGTCGTTGCGCTGGACGCGCGCATGGTGACCCTGCTTTTCCCCGCCATCGGCGAAAACCGTCTGTACGCACGCAACGACTCCCCAATCACCCGCGTGATGTTTAACCCGGGCGATACCATCACCAGCCACGAAGGCTGGCAACTCCAGGTTGACGAAGTTAATGAAGAGAACGGTCTGCTGGCCTACACCGGCACCCGCCTCGATACCCAGGAAGCCAACGTTACCCTGCGTGAAGTGCTCCTCGACAGCAAGCTGGTCTTCAGCAAACCGCAGGACCGTCTGTTCGCCGGACAGATCGACCGTATGGATCGTTTCGCCCTGCGCTATCGCGCGCGTAAATTCCAGAGCGAACAGTACCGCATGCCGTGGAGCGGCCTGCGCGGCCAGCGCACCAGCCTGATCCCGCATCAGCTGAATATCGCCCACGACGTTGGCCGCCGCCACGCGCCGCGCGTCCTGCTGGCGGATGAAGTAGGTTTAGGTAAAACCATTGAAGCCGGGATGATCCTGCATCAGCAGCTGCTCTCCGGCGCCGCGGAACGCGTCCTGATCGTCGTCCCGGAAACCCTGCAGCACCAGTGGCTGGTGGAAATGCTGCGCCGCTTTAACCTGCGCTTCTCGCTGTTTGACGATGAGCGTTATGCCGAAGCGCAGCACGACGCGATTAACCCGTTCGAAACCGAACAGCTGGTGATCTGTTCGCTGGATTTCGTGCGCCGCAGCAAGCAGCGCCTGGAACACCTGTGCGAAGCCGAATGGGATCTGATGGTCGTTGATGAAGCGCACCACCTGGTCTGGAGCGAAGACGCCCCGAGCCGGGAATATCAGGCGATTGAACAGCTGGCCGAATGCGTGCCGGGCATTCTGCTGCTCACCGCGACGCCGGAGCAGCTGGGAATGGAGAGCCACTTCGCCCGCCTGCGCCTGCTCGACCCCAACCGTTTCCACGACTTCGCCCAGTTTGTTGAAGAGCAGCAGAACTACCGTCCGGTTGCCGACGCGGTCGCCCTGCTGCTGGCCGGTAATAAGCTGAGCGACGCCGATCTGAACGCGCTGAGCGATCTGATCGGCGAACAGGATATTGAACCATTATTGCAGGCGGCCAACAGCGATCGCGATGATGCCCAGGCCGCTCGTCAGGAGCTGGTGTCGATGCTGATGGACCGCCACGGCACCAGCCGCGTGCTGTTCCGCAACACCCGTAACGGCGTCAAAGGTTTCCCGAAACGCGAGCTGCATACGATTCGTCTGCCGCTGCCGACCCAGTACCAGACGGCCATTAAGGTTTCCGGCATTATGGGCGCCCGCAAAACCGCCGAAGAGCGCGCCCGCGACATGCTCTATCCGGAGCAGATTTATCAGGAATTTGAAGGCGATACCGGCACCTGGTGGAACTTCGATCCGCGCGTTGAATGGCTGATGGGCCATCTCACCAGCCACCGCTCGCAGAAAGTACTGGTCATCTGCGCCAAAGCGGCCACCGCGCTGCAGCTGGAGCAGGTCCTGCGCGAGCGCGAAGGCATTCGCGCCGCGGTGTTCCACGAAGGGATGTCGATTATCGAACGCGACCGCGCCGCCGCCTGGTTCGCCGAGGAAGATACCGGCGCTCAGGTGCTGCTGTGTTCTGAGATCGGCTCTGAAGGCCGCAACTTCCAGTTCGCCAGCAATCTGGTGATGTTCGACCTGCCGTTCAACCCGGATCTGCTGGAGCAGCGTATCGGCCGTCTTGACCGTATCGGCCAGGCTCACGATATTCAGATCCACGTTCCCTATCTGGAAAGAACCGCTCAGTCGGTGCTGGTGCGCTGGTATCACGAAGGCCTGGACGCGTTCGAGCACACCTGCCCGACCGGCCGTACCGTCTACGACAGCGTGCATAACGAACTGATCAACTATCTTGCCACCCCGGAAAATACCGACGGCTTTGACGACCTGATCAAAGCCTGCCGCCAGCAGCATGAAGCGCTGAAAGCGCAGCTGGAACAGGGCCGCGACCGTCTGCTGGAGATCCACTCCAACGGCGGAGAAAAAGCCCAGCAGCTTGCGGAAAGCATTGAAGAACAGGATGACGACACCAGCCTGATCGCCTTCTCCATGAACCTGTTTGATATCGTCGGCATCAACCAGGACGATCGCGGTGAGAATCTGATTGTCCTGACCCCCTCCGACCATATGCTGGTCCCGGATTTCCCGGGCCTGCCGGAAGATGGCTGCACCATTACCTTTGAGCGTGACGTCGCCCTGTCCCGCGAAGACGCGCAGTTCATCACCTGGGAGCATCCGTTGATTATCAACGGTCTGGATCTGATCCTCTCCGGCGATACCGGCAGCAGCACCATTTCGCTGCTGAAGAATAAAGCGCTGCCGGTAGGTACTCTGCTGCTGGAGCTGATTTACGTCGTTGAAGCGCAGGCGCCGAAGCATCTGCAGCTCAACCGCTTCCTGCCGCCGACGCCGGTGCGCATGCTGCTCGACAAAAACGGCAACAACCTCGCCGGTCAGGTGGAGTTCGAAAGCTTCAACCGTCAGCTGAGCGCGGTTAACCGCCACACCGGCAGCAAGCTGGTCAACGCCGTCCAGCAGGACGTCCACGCGATTTTACAGCAGGGCGAAGGCCAGGTAGCCAAAGCGGCCCAGGCGCTGATCGACGCCGCGCGTAAAGAAGCCGACGATAAACTGACGGCCGAGCTGTCGCGCCTTGAAGCGCTGCGCGCCGTGAACCCGAACATCCGCGATGATGAACTGGCGGCTATCGAGAGCAACCGTCAGCAGGTTATGGACGCGCTGGCGCAGGCGGGCTGGCGCCTGGATGCGCTGCGCTTAATCGTGGTCACCCACCAGTAACGGAACGCGAATATGGCGATGGAAAACTACAATCCGCCGCAGGATCCCTGGCTGGTTATTCTCTACCAGGATGAGCACATTATGGTGGTCAACAAGCCAAGCGGCCTGTTGTCCGTGCCGGGCCGACTTGCCGAGCACAAAGACAGCGTGATGGCGCGCGTTCAGCGCGACTTCCCGCAGGCCGAGTCGGTGCACCGGCTGGATATGGCGACCAGCGGCGTGATTGTGGTGGCCCTGACCAAAGCGGCAGAGCGCGAGCTGAAGCGGCAGTTCCGCGAACGGGAGCCGAAAAAGCAGTACGTCGCCCGCGTCTGGGGGCATCCGGAGAAAACCGAGGGTCTGGTGGATTTACCGCTGATTTGCGACTGGCCGAACCGGCCAAAGCAGAAGGTGTGTTACGAAACCGGCAAAGCGGCACAAACCGAGTATGAAGTGCTGGAGTTGGCGGTGGACAACACCGCCCGCGTGCGCCTGAAGCCGATTACCGGGCGTTCGCATCAGCTGCGCGTGCATATGCTGGCGCTGGGCCATCCGATTCTTGGCGACCGCTTTTATGCGTCGCCGGAAGCGCTGGCCATGGCGCCTCGTCTGCTGCTGCACGCCGAAACGCTGACCATCACCCACCCCGCTTTCGGTAATACGATGACGTTTCGCGCGCCGATCGACTTCTGACCGTACCTCTCTGTCCCGGGTCGTGCCGCCAGCGGCTCACCCGGGCTACTCCTCGCTCATCAATGCCGCGGAAAACGGGCGTCAGTCGCGGGCAAACCACGCATCAATCATCTGCTCAACGCGGGCCACAACCTGCCCGGTGTCATGACGGCGGCTGCGCGCGCAGGCGTGCGCGGGCTCGTCGCACAGCAGGCAGCGGCGCTGGTTCTCCCCCATTGACTGACGGCCAACCAGGCCATTTTTCGGGCAAATGACGTCAATATCCCACAGGCGGCCCAGCGGATGGGTATGCTCAAGATCGGTACAGAAGGCTTTGATTTCACTGGCGGCGTGATCGACGCACCACAGCGCTTCCGGCCCGGTCGGCAGCCACAGCACCTGGCGATCCAGCGTCTGCCAGCGGTGTTTCCACAGCATCTGATCGCAGGCCTGCAGCGCCACCCCCATCATATTACGGTAGCGAATGCTGTCTTTCACCGCGCCCGGCGTCACCAGGGTCAGCGAAATCACCGGCCGCTGATAATGGGCTAACCAGTCGGCCTGGCGCGCGGCGCGCTGCTCTTTCGCCGCCAGCAGCGCTTCCATGCTTACGCCCTCACGGGCGAGAGTATCCACTGACATTTGTTTCTCTCCTCACTTAATAAAAGGCAGCGGACAGGCTGCCGTCGCAGTCGCGAATAATGGCGCTGATTGTATCGCTAAACGATCCCTGTTTTGGAGACGGGGCGCAGATATTT
This sequence comes from Klebsiella sp. CN_Kp106, assembly GCF_040064575.1. Taxonomy (NCBI): domain Bacteria; kingdom Pseudomonadati; phylum Pseudomonadota; class Gammaproteobacteria; order Enterobacterales; family Enterobacteriaceae; genus Klebsiella; species Klebsiella sp. CN_Kp106. The sequence goes on from NZ_JBEAIG010000002.1 coordinate 196,819, forward strand.
TCTGCGCCATTTAGCACGAAAAAGCAGACTTAGCGGTTATAAAAAAGTTAAATCAGGCCAGAAAGTGACTGAGGAACAGCAGACCCAGCGAAACATTAATCGCGCCGCCGATCCGGGTTGCGATCTGCGCGAACGGCATCAGGTTCATGCGATTGCCGGAGGTCAGAATCGCCACGTCGCCGGTACCGCCCTGACCGCTCTGGCAGCAGGAGACAATCGCCACGTCAATCGGGTACATGCCAATCTTTTTGCCGACCAGGAAACCGGTCGCCACCAGCGCCGTTACGGTGCTGATAATCACCAGCAAATTGGTCACGGTAAAGGCGTTGACCAGCTCCTGCCACGGAGTGATCGCCACGCCGACGGCAAACAGGATCGGATAGGTGACCGCCGTGCGGAAGAACTTATACACCATCTGCGACCCCTCCTGCAGGCGCGGGGAGACGCCGTTCACCAGCTTCAGCAGCACCGCGAGGAACAGCATGCCCACCGGCGCGGGCAGGCCGATGGTCTTCTGCCCCAGCATACCCAGCATATAGAGCAGCACCGCCAGCAGCGCGCCGGAGGCCAGCGTTGTCACGTCCATTTTGCCCTCGACGAGCGTTTCGCGATGCGTCTCGTTGCGGCGGTTCGGCATCAGCTGCCCCTCACCGGTCAAATGCGGGAAACGCTTGCCCAGCTGGTTCAAACAGCCGGAGATAACGATCGCCGTCAGGCTGCCCAGCATCACCATCGGCAGCACGCGCCCAAGCGCCACGCCCTGATCCATATGCATCAGCGCGGCGTAACCAATCGACAGCGGGATCGCCCCCTCGCCGACGCCACCGGCCATGATCGGCAGGACGATAAAGAAGAACACCTGAAACGGCTCCAGCCCCAGCGCAGTACCGACGCCGACGCCGACCACCATGCCGACGATTTCGCCGCACAGCATCGGGAAGAAAATCCGCAGAAAGCCCTGAATCAGCGTGGTGCGGTTCATGCTCATAATGCTGCCGACGATAATGCAGCAGATATAAAGATAAAGAATGTTGGTCGACTTATAGAATTTAGTGGTCGATTCCACCACCACCTCCGGCAGCAGGCCGTAATGCACCAGCGCTGAAGGGATAAAGGTCGCGCAGATGGCCGCCGCGCCGAGCTTGCCGAGTACCGGCAGCCGTTTACCGAATTCGCCGCAGGCAAAGCCGAAAAAGGCCAGCGTCGCTACCATCACGACGATATCGCTCGGCAGCTTGCCGCCCAGGCAGTCCAGCGCGATCAGGCCACCGGCCAGCAAAAAGAGCGGCAGCGGGATAATACCGACTTTCCAGTTATCGAGGATATGCCACCAGCGCTGCTTAAGCGCGGCTTTCGGCGTATTAATAGGGTCGATGGTTGCAGAGAATGCATTGTCTGTGGTGCTCATAATTAAGCCCTCTGGTTATTATTACTTTTCAGGTTAGAGGGCCACGCGCGGAGTTAATGTGAGGATCGGCAGATTAAAAAAGAAGTTTTAATGGTCACTATGGTTTTTATGGTTTCTATTATTATTGTGAAACCGCTCTGATTTATTGCCGTGGTTTTTAAGGTTTTTAAATCCAGCGCCTGATTAACCTTGATAAATTCCCCGCCAGCGGATAATTCTGGTTCCCGGACGCTCTTGTGACGTTCACCGGTTTCCCTCAGCCACGATGCCGGCAGCGAAAAAATGATACGCTGCCGTATCCCTGATACTGTGCATTATACTTATGAAGGTTTCATTTCAGTTTAAGCTGTTCATTTCGCTGGTCGCTTTTTTCTCAGTGCTGTTTGCGCTGCTGGGCGTGTATTACTATTTCGACGCCAGCCATCAGCTTTATCAGGAAATGAGCGCCCGCGCGAAAATACAGGCAGAAGAAATCGCGCTGATGCCGGATTTACGTCAGCAGGTGGCGCGTGAAGACGCGCTGGCGATAAAGCCCTTTATGCAAAATATCGCCGCCCACAGCGACGCCAGTTTTATCGTCATTGGCGATAAGCGGGGCGTGCATCTGTTTCACTCTGTCCATCCGGAGTGGGTCGGCACGCGGCTGGTTGGCGGCGATAACCAGCCGGTACTTGAGGGGAAAAGCACGACCACCATCCGCAAAGGGGGACTCGGTATTTCCCTGCGCAGCAAAGCGCCCATTTTCGATGACGCGGGTCGGGTCGTTGGCATTGTCTCCGTCGGCTACCTCACCAGCTATCTCGACAGCATCACGCTGGCAAAAGTCATCAATATCTTCATCGCCGCGGTGCTGCTGCTTATCGCGCTGTTTATCTTCTCCTGGTACTTCACCCGCAGCATTAAGAAACAAATTTTCTCGCTGGAGCCGCGGGAAATCGGCCTGCTGGTGCGTCAGCAAAAAGCGATGATGGAGTCGATATACGAAGGGGTGATTGTGATTGACCATCACCGGCGTATTGAAGTGATAAACCACGCCGCCCGCAGCCTGCTCGGACTGAGCCAGCCCGCGCACCAGCTGCGCGGTAAGTCTATCGATAGCGTCATTACGCCGCAGCCGTTTTTCGCCGGCGGAGAGATGTTCGAAAGCGATACCCACGACGAGCTGTGCCGTTTTAATCAGCTGACGGTACTCGCCAGCCGGGTGCGAATCATGCTGGAGAATGCGCTACAGGGCTGGGTGATCACCTTCCGCGACCGCGATGAGATCAACTCCCTGAGCGCCCAGCTCAGCCAGGTAAAACGCTACGTTGATAATCTGCGCATCATGCGCCATGAACAGCTCAACCGGATGACGACCCTCTCCGGCCTGCTGCATATGGGCCACTATGATGAGGCGATTCGCTATATTCAGGCGCAGTCGGAGCATGCCCAGGAGCTGCTGGACTTTATTTCATCGCACTTTAATTCGCCGACGCTGTGCGGCCTGCTGCTGGGTAAAGCCGCCCGCGCGCGGGAAAAAGGGGTTGAGCTGAGCTTTGACCCGGCCTGCCGCATCGACCGCCCGCTGCCGTCGTTGATGGAGTCCGAGCTTATCTCTATCATCGGTAATCTGCTGGATAACGCCATTGAAGCCACCCAGCGCGCTGAACTACCACACGAACCGGTCGAGATCCTGATTCAGCTCAACGCCCGGGAATTAATGATTGAAGTCGCCGATCGCGGCGTTGGTATTCGCCCGGAGATCCGCGAGCATATATTTGAGCGCGGCGTCACCACCAAAACCCGCGGCGATCACGGTATTGGACTGTATCTTATTGAGCGCTATGTCACCCAGGCTGGCGGCACGATTGAAGTGGCCGACAACGCGCCGCGCGGGGCGATTTTCACGCTGTTTATTCCCGCCAGCGGGCCAGCCCATCCGCAAGAAGAGACGCACTATGCATCATGACCTGGTCGATGTCCTGATCGTTGAAGATGAAAGCGAACTGGCGCGGCTGCACGCCGAGCTTATCCAGAAACACCCGCGCATGCGGCTGACCGGCACGGCGGCCTCTCTCGCCCAGGCGCGGCAGATACTCAACGCCAGACCGCCGCAGCTGGTGCTGCTGGATAACTACCTGCCGGACGGCAAAGGGGTCACCCTGATGAACGACCCTATTATGGCCCATGCTAACTGCTCGGTGATCTTTATCACCGCCGCCAGCGATATGGAAACCTGTAGCCAGGCAATCCGCAACGGCGCCTTCGACTACATTCTTAAGCCGGTATCATGGAAGCGCCTGAGCCAGTCCCTTGAACGGTTCGTGCAGTTCTACGATCAGCAGCGCGAATGGAAGATCGTCGACCAGCAGAACGTGGATTCGCTGTATCAGCTGCAGGCTAAAAACTACCGAGCCGATAGCGGCAGTAAAGGCATTGAAGAAAAAACGCTGGCGCTGGTGCAGAGCCTGTTTACCGGCGAAGAAGAGCGCTGCTTTTCGGTTGATGACGTGGTGAGCGAGGCTGGCTTGAGCAAAACCACGGCCCGTCGCTATCTGGAGCACTGCGTGGAAATCGGCTTTCTGGAGGTGGAAATGCTGTACGGCAAGATTGGCCATCCGCGGCGTATGTACCGCCGCGCCGCCGGCGCATCGTGACGCCTCTCCCGCCCGGGAGAGGCCGGTCGTTTAGAAGCCGCGCTGCTCTTTAATCAGCTCCCAGGCTTTCTGGATCTCCTGCGCTTTCTGCTTAGCCATCTCCATCATTTCCGGCGGTAGCCCTTTCGCCACCAGCTTATCCGGATGGTGCTCGCTCATCAGCTTACGATAGGCGCGCTTGACGGTGGCGGCATCGTCGGTCGGTTTGACGCCCAGCACATTGCAGGCATCTTCAAGGGTTGGCCCGCGCTGCGCCTGCTGCCAGCCGGCGTTGCCGCCGCGCTGGCCGTAAGATTGCTGCTGCGAACCGCCGCCAAACTGCGCCCCGCCCTGCATCATGCGCAGGAACTGTTCGAACTGAGCGCGGGAGATGCCCAGCTCGTCGGCAATCACAAACAGCACGTCACGTTCGTTGGGATGCAGTTCGCCGTCGGCGAAAGCCGCCTGCAGCTGAATTTCCAGAAACATCCGAATTAAATCAAAACGCCCAAAGCAGACGCTGCGCAGCTGGCGCATTTTCTCCCGCAGCGGGTAATCATCTGATTTCCCTACGCGAAACGCGTGCTGGGCCGCGGTACGCGCTTCGCCGTGCAGGTTCATGCGATCCATCAGCAAATTGGCGACCTGAATATCGGCTTCAGTAACGCGCCCTTTCGATTTGGTCAGATGCCCCATCACTTCAAACGTCGTCGAGAAGAACAGCGACTGGCGCTCCTGCTGATTGGCAAAGACGTTCAGCCGGCGGCTGCGCGCGCGGTCAAACATATGCCCGATTAAGAAGCCCAGCACCACGCCCCAAAAGCCGCCGCCCATCATCAACGCAACCGCAACGCCAATTATTTTACCCAAATACTGCATAGACTCCCCAATCTCTCTGCCGCCAGTTAAGCTATATCTGACCGCACGTTACAAAGCGTTTACGCCTCGGTCAATTGTGGGACATAGCCTATAATTTGCTTTATCATACTCGTCATTCTACACGGTGCCTAACGCTCGGGCTCGAAACGGGCAGGATTAACACTAGCGCGATTTAGACGAGTACGTTAGGCTCTGACCGTTTGCAAGCCGCTGCCACACGATGACGGAACAACAAATACAACGTATGAAAAAACGTATTCCCAGCCTCCTGGCCACCATGATTGCCAGCGCCTTGTATAGCCAACAGGGCCTCGCTGCCGATCTCGCCACGCAGTGTATGCTTGGCGTACCAAGCTACAATCGTCCTTTGGTTGAAGGGAAACCCAACGACCTGCCGGTGACGATCGATGCCGATCATGCGAAAGGCAACTATCCTGATAACGCCGTATTTACCGGCAACGTTGATATCAATCAGGGGAACAGCCGACTGCAGGCCGATGAAGTGCAGCTTCATCAGCAGCAGGCCGCGGGCCAGCCGCAGCCGGTGCGCACGGTCGACGCCCTCGGCAACGTTCACTATGATGACAATCAGGTGATCCTCAAAGGGCCGAAAGCCTGGTCGAATCTGAACACCAAAGATACCAACGTCTGGCAGGGCGATTACCAAATGGTTGGCCGTCAGGGGCGCGGTACCGCTGACCTGATGAAACAGCGCGGTGAAAACCGCTATACCATCTTAGAAAACGGCAGCTTCACCTCCTGTTTGCCGGGCTCTGACACCTGGAGCGTGGTCGGCAGTGAAGTCATCCACGACCGCGAAGAACAGGTCGCTGAGATCTGGAACGCCCGCTTCAAGCTCGGTTCCGTACCGATTTTTTATAGTCCCTACCTGCAGCTGCCGGTGGGCGACAAGCGTCGTTCGGGCTTCCTGATCCCCAACGCCAAATACAGCACCAAAAACGGCGTCGAGTTCTATCTTCCTTACTACTGGAACATCGCCCCGAACTTCGACGCCACGCTGACGCCGCACTATATGAGCAAGCGCGGCGGCGTCATGTGGGAGAACGAATTCCGCTATCTGACTAAAGCAGGAACCGGCCTAATCGAGTTCGACTACCTGCCTTCGGATAAAATTTACCAGGACGATCACTCTGGCGACAGCAATAGCCGCCGCTGGCTGTTCTACTGGAACCATTCTGGCGTCGTAGACCAGGTGTGGCGCTTCAACGCCGACTACACCAAAGTCAGCGACCCGGACTACTTTAACGACTTCAGCTCTAAATACGGTTCCAGTACCGATGGCTACGCGACGCAGAAGCTCAGCGCCGGCTACGCGAATCAGAACTTTGACGCCACCGTATCGACCAAGCAGTTCCAGGTCTTTAACCGCGACTCAAGCAACGCCTATTCCGCCGAGCCGCAGCTGGACGTGAACTACTACCAGAACGATGTCGGCCCGTTTGATACCCATCTTTATGGCCAGGCGGTACATTTTGTTAACTCGAACAGCAGAATGCCGGAAGCAACGCGCGTTCACTTCGAGCCAACCATCAATCTGCCGCTGTCGAACGGCTGGGGAAGCATCAATACTGAGGCAAAACTGCTGGCAACCCATTACCAGCAAAGCAACCTTGATGACTACAACGCGGCCAACGGTACCGATTACAAAGACTCCGTTAACCGCGTCATGCCGCAGTTTAAAGTCGATGGAAAAATGGTTTTCGAGCGCGATATGCAGGAGAACTATACCCAGACGCTTGAGCCGCGGATGCAGTATCTGTATATCCCCTATCGTGACCAGAGCAAGATCGGCAGCTACGACTCAACCCTGCTGCAGTCGGACTACAGCGGCCTGTTCCGCGACCGTACCTATAGCGGCCTCGACCGTATCGCTTCCGCCAACCAGGTCTCCACCGGCGTCACATCTCGCGTTTATGATGCCGCCGCCGTTGAACGTTTTAATATTTCCGTTGGTCAAATCTACTATTTCACCGAGGCACGTACCGGTGACGACAACATCAACTGGGAGAACAACGACACGCGAGGTTCACTGGTATGGGCTGGCGATACCTACTGGCGCATCGCCGATGACTGGGGTTTACGCGGGGGAATTCAGTACGATACGCGTCTGGATAACGTCGCAACCGGCAGCGGAACCGTGGAATACCGTCGCGACGAAAACCGTTTAGTACAACTTAACTATCGTTATGCGAGCCCGGAATACATTCAGGCGACCCTGCCGTCTTATTCCACCGCTAAGCAGTACAAAGATGGTATCTCGCAGGTGGGGATGACCGCCAGCTGGCCAATCGTCGATCGTTGGGCAGTCGTTGGCGCGTATTACTACGACACGAATACCAGAAAGTCAGCGAACCAGATGTTAGGGGTTCAGTATAGCTCCTGCTGCTACGCTATCCGCGTCGGCTATGAACGTAAGATCAACGGCTGGGATAACAGCAGCAGCGAAAGCAAATACGACAACACCTTCGGCTTTAACATTGAGCTGCGCGGCCTGAGCTCCAACTACGGTCTCGGCACCCAGCAGATGCTGCGTTCGAACATTTTACCGTACCAGAGCTCCCTGTGATGTGGCTGGTTTACACGTAATCCGCAATTGCGGTTAATTGAAATGGAAAAAGTATGAAGAACTGGAAAACGCTGCTTCTCGGTATCGCCATGATCGCGAATACCAGTTTCGCTGCCCCACAGGTTGTCGATAAAGTAGCGGCTGTCGTCAATAATGGCGTTGTTCTTGAAAGCGACGTCGATGGCTTGATGCAATCGGTAAAACTGAACGCCGGCCAGGCCGGGCAGCAGCTGCCGGATGACGCCACCCTGCGTCATCAGATCCTTGAGCGTCTGATCATGGACCAGATTGTCCTGCAGATGGGCCAGAAAATGGGCGTGAAGATCTCTGACGATCAGCTCGACCAGGCCATCGCCAACATCGCCAAACAAAACAACATGACCATGGATCAGATGCGCAGCCGTCTGGCCTATGACGGTATCAACTACAGCACCTACCGTAATCAGATTCGTAAAGAGATGCTGATTTCGGAAGTACGTAACAACGAAGTCCGTCGTCGTATCACCGTTCTGCCGCAGGAAGTTGAAACCCTGGCCAAACAGATTGGCGATCAGAACGACGCCAGCACCGAACTGAATCTCAGCCACATTCTGATCCCGCTGCCGGAAAACCCAACGTCCGAGCAGGTGGCAGAGGCTCAGGATCAGGCCAATTCAGTGGTTCAGCAGGCGCGCAGCGGCGCGGACTTTGGCAAACTGGCTATCACCTACTCTGCCGACCAGCAGGCGCTGAAAGGCGGCCAGATGGGCTGGGGCCGGATTCAGGAACTGCCGGGCATCTTCGCCCAGGCGCTGAGCACCGCGAAAAAAGGCGATATCGTCGGCCCGATACGTTCCGGCGTGGGCTTCCATATCCTGAAAATTAACGATATGCGCGGCGGCAGCCAGAACATCTCCGTGACCGAAGTTCACGCTCGCCATATCCTGCTGAAACCGTCGCCGATCATGAACGACGATCAGGCTCGGGCGAAGCTGGAGCAGATCGCAGCTGATATTAAGAGTGGAAAAACCACCTTTGCCAAAGCGGCAAAAGAGTTCTCTGAAGATCCGGGCTCTGCCAACCAGGGCGGTGATTTAGGTTGGGCGACGCCGGATATCTTCGATCCGGCCTTCCGCGACGCCATTCTGCGCCTCAATAAAGGCCAGACCAGCGCTCCGGTTCACTCCTCCTTCGGCTGGCACCTGATTGAGCTGCTGGATACCCGCAACGTCGACAGAACCGACGCCGCGCAAAAAGATCGTGCTTACCGCATGCTGATGAACCGTAAGTTCTCTGAGGAAGCGGCGACCTGGATGCAGGAACAGCGCGCCAGCGCCTACGTGAAGGTTCTGAGCAACTAATTGCATTAGCCTCATACACAACATCGCTCAGGGTGTATCGAGGCGGCTGAGCAAATCGCCCCGGTCTCTGACGGGGGCGACGAAGCGCAGCCAGTAAGAGACCGCCTGAAGGATGACGTGTATGAATCGAGTTGTTATCACTCCCGGTGAACCCGCCGGGATTGGCCCCGACCTCGTTGTGCAGCTTGCGCAGCGCGACTGGCCGGTAGAGCTGGTGATCTGCGCCGATGGCGCTCTGCTGTCTGACCGGGCGAACCTGCTCGGTCTTCCTTTATCGCTTCTGCCATACAACCCCACCGCTCCCGCTACGCCGCAGCGTGCAGGCACCCTGACCCTTCTCCCCGTCGCGCTCAACGCGCCGGTTGAACCGGGCGTGCTCAACGTCAGCAACGGCAGCTACGTGGTGGAAACGCTGGCCCGCGCCTGCGATGGCTGCCTGAACGGCGAATTCGCCGCGCTGATTACCGGGCCGGTGCACAAGGGCATTATTAACGATGCGGGGATCGCCTTTACCGGTCATACCGAGTTCTTTGAAGAGCGCTCGCAGGCCAGTAAAGTGGTGATGATGCTGGCGACCGAAGCGCTGCGCGTGGCGCTGGTGACCACTCACCTGCCGCTAAAAGCGATAAGCGATGCGATTACCCCTGAGCTGCTGCGGGAAATCATCACTATCCTGGATCACGATCTGCGCACCAAATTTGGTATCAGCAACCCGCACGTGCTGGTTTGCGGCCTGAACCCGCACGCGGGCGAAGGCGGCCATATGGGGACGGAAGAGATCGATACCATCATTCCGGTGCTCGAAGAGATGCGCGCGAAGGGGATGAATCTCAGCGGCCCGCTGCCGGCGGATACCCTGTTTCAGCCGAAATACCTCGACCATGCCGATGCGGTACTCGCGATGTATCACGATCAGGGCCTGCCCGTGCTAAAATACCAGGGCTTTGGCCGCGGCGTGAACATTACGCTCGGTTTACCATTTATTCGCACTTCCGTTGACCACGGCACCGCGCTTGAACTTGCGGGCCAGGGGAAAGCGGAAGTCGGCAGTTTTATCACGGCGCTTAATCTCGCCATTAAAATGATTGTTAATACTCAATGAATAATCGAGTCCATCAGGGCCACTTAGCCCGTAAACGCTTCGGGCAAAACTTTCTCAACGATCAGTTTGTGATCGACAGCATTGTCTCGGCCATCAATCCACAAAAAGGCCAGGCGATTGTTGAAATCGGCCCCGGCCTCGCCGCGCTGACCGAACCGGTCGGTGAACGCCTCGACCAGCTCACCGTTATCGAGCTGGACCGCGACCTGGCCGCTCGTCTGCAGACGCATCCGTTCCTCGGACCTAAGCTGACGATTTATCAGCAGGACGCGATGACCATGAACTTCGGCGAGCTGTCGCAGAGCATGGGCCAGCCGCTGCGCGTATTCGGCAACCTGCCGTACAACATCTCGACCCCGCTGATGTTCCATCTGTTCAGCTATACTGATGCCATTGCCGATATGCACTTTATGCTGCAAAAAGAGGTCGTCAATCGCCTGGTTGCCGGGCCGAACAGTAAGGCGTATGGTCGGTTAAGCGTAATGGCGCAGTACTACTGCCAGATCATTCCGGTGCTTGAAGTTCCGCCGAGCGCCTTTACGCCGCCGCCTAAAGTCGATTCCGCCGTGGTGCGTCTGGTGCCTTACCGCACGCTGCCGCATCCGGTGAAAGAAGTGCGCGTACTGAGCCGTATCACGACGGAAGCCTTTAACCAGCGTCGGAAAACGATCCGCAACAGTCTCGGCAACCTGTTCAGCGTTGAGGTTCTGACCGAACTGGGCATCGATCCGGCGAAGCGCGCAGAGAATATTTCCGTAGCGCAGTACTGTCAGCTAGCTAACTGGTTATCTGAGAACGCGCCCACCAAGGAGAGCTAACCATGATTAATTCGCCCCGAGTTTGTGTACAGGTGCAAAGCGTCTACATCGAATCGCAATCTTCTCCGCAAGAAGAGCGCTACGTCTTCGCTTATACCGTGACCATTCGCAATCTGGGGCGGACGCAGGTTCAGCTTCTTGGCCGCTACTGGCTTATCACCAACGGCCACGGTCGTGAGACCGAAGTCCAGGGTGAAGGCGTGGTCGGCGAGCAGCCGCATATTCCGGCCGGCGGCGAATATCAATATACCAGCGGCGCGGTCATTGAAACGCCGCTGGGCACCATGCAGGGACATTATGCGATGATCGATGTGAACGGCGCGCCGTTCACCATCGAAATCCCTGTTTTCCGTCTCGCAGTACCCACTCTCATCCATTAAAACATGTCTACATACCTTATTGGCGACGTTCACGGTTGCTACGATGAACTGATCGCATTATTAGAGCAGGTGGAGTTTAACCCTGAGACTGATACGCTGTGGCTCACGGGCGACCTGGTCGCGCGCGGCCCCGGTTCGCTCGAAGTACTGCGTTTCGTGAAACAGCTTGGCGATAGCGTACGCCTCGTTCTGGGCAATCATGACCTGCACCTGCTGGCGGTCTTTGCGGGCATTAGCCGCAATAAACCCAAGGATCGGCTGAAATCGCTGCTTGAGGCGCCGGACGCCGACGATCTGCTCAACTGGCTGCGTCGTCAGCCGATGATGCAAATCGATGAAGAGAAAAAGCTGGTCATGGCCCATGCCGGGATCACCCCGCAGTGGGATCTGGAAACCGCCAAACAGTGCGCCCGCGATGTGGAAGCCGTACTTGCCAGCGACTCCTATCCGTTCTTCCTCGATGCGATGTACGGCGATATGCCGAACAACTGGAGCAACGAACTCAGCGGCCTGGCGCGCCTGCGCTTTATCTCCAACGCCTTTACCCGCATGCGCTACTGCTTCCCGAACGGGCAACTGGATATGTACGCCAAGGAGGCGCCGGAAAACGCGCCCGCGCCGCTCAAGCCGTGGTTTGCTATTCCCGGGCCGGTGGCCAGCGAGTACAGTATTGCCTTCGGTCATTGGGCTTCGCTGGAAGGGAAAGGCACGCCGGAAGGGATTTACGCGCTGGATACCGGCTGCTGCTGGGGCGGCGATCTGACCTGCCTGCGCTGGGAAGATAAAACGTACTTCACGCAGCGATCGAACCGGCAGACCAATCTTGATGAAGGCGAGGCGATCGCCTCCTGAAGAGAGTCACCCCGGTGAGCGAACGTCACCGGGGAAAACCTTAGCGGCGCTCCAGAATCTCGAAGCAGTAGCTATGGGAATTCTGCGCATCGGCATCGTGGAACTCGCTGAATACCGACTCCCACTCATCCGGATCGTAATCCGGGAAGTGGGTATCCCCTTCCACTTCCGCATCAATATGGGTCAGATAGAGCTTGTGCGCTTTCGGCAGGAACTGCTCGTACACGCGTCCGCCGCCGATCACCATCATCTCTTCCACGTCGCCGCAGGCGGCAATGGCTTCATCGACCGATTTGACCCACTGCACGCGATCGTCGGTGCCGGGCTGGCTGCTAATCACGATATTTTTACGCCCCGGTAACGGACGACCGATGGATTCCCAGGTAAGACGTCCCATCACTACCGGTTTGTTTAAGGTATTGCGCTTAAACCAGGCGAGATCGGCAGGCAGATTCCATGGCATGGCGTTTTCCATACCAATGACGCGATCTACCGCTAACGCCGCAATCAGACTGATCATTGAATAATTCCCGAATGCAAAAAATTGTCGCCACTATACGGAAAGCGTAATACTTCGTCGACTGGGCGAAGAGTAAAGAATCAGAAAATTTTAAGATTTGCTGGCGAGCCCACGTAAGCCCCGTGAGCCGCCAGGCAGGATTTAAATTGAAAACAAAATGTTACTTGTAAAGCTAACGTAACACCCTGAATTCTCCCTTATGCCGAGGGCTTATTTTGCGGCTCATCGGCGATGTCACCGGTATGCCGTCCCTCTTCCGTTCCTTGCCAGCCGTGACGCTGAACCAGCGATAAATGATTGCGGTCTTCGTTGATAATGCCGGTCAGCATATCGCTGGTGCGCTTGAATACCGCCACCCGGGAAGCCGCGTCGTTTTCCGCCATCGCCACCATCTCTTCCACCATTTGCAGATTGAAACGGCGGAACAGATCGGCCCGTTCGCGGGCCTCGTAGGCGCCCAGGCCCAGCGCCTCCAGCGTCATGCGTCCGGACTTCAGCGCCGCTTCGAAGGTTTCACGCTCCGGCGCTTCGACCCCGGCCTGGCGCAGCTTGATGTAATGATCGACATCGCGGGCGCGGGAGATGATCTGCAGATGCGGGAAATGCTCTTTTGCCAGCTCCGCCAGCTGCAGGTTCGTCTGCGGATCGTCGATGGCGTTAATCAGCACTTCCGCCTTTTCCGCCCCCGCCGACTCCAGCAGGTCCACCCGCGTCGCATCGCCGTAGAACACCTTCATATCAAATTTACGCAGGGTGTCGACGTGGTCAGGATCGTGATCGAGAATCACCATCTTCACCCCGCTGGAGAGCAGCACGCGGCCGGCGATCTGCCCGTAACGACCAAAGCCGGCGATGATCACCCGCGGCTGCTCTTCGTCAATTTCATCGGCTTCGCGCTCCTGGCCGCTGGCGGATTTCTCCAGGCGGGTCAGCAGCACCAGCAGGATTGGCGTGGCCGCCATTGATAGCGCCACCGCGAGGGTCAGCGCCTTCGCCCATTCGCCGTCCAGGACATCGGCCATCTGCGCCGCGCCGAAGACCACAAAGGCGAATTCGCTCCCCTGCCCCAGCAGCACCGCAAACCAGCGGCGCTGGGCGCGCGGAACGCCTAACGGCCGGGCGATCAGCCACAGCATCAGGGATTTAATCACCAGGAATCCCACCAGCAGAATCAGGATCCGCAGCGGATGCGTCACCAGGGTACCGAAGTCGATAGACATCCCGACGCCGATAAAAAACAGCCCCAGCAGCAGGCCCTTAAACGGTTCAATATCGCTCTCCAGGGCGTGGCGGTACTCCGAGCTCGCCAGCAGCACGCCGGCGAGGAAGGCCCCCATCGCCATCGACAGCCCGACCTCTTCCAGCAGCAGCCCGAAGCCAAACACCAGGAACAGCGCCACGGCGCTGAAGACTTCACGCAGGCCGGAGCGCGCGACAAAACGCAGCATCGGCCGGGTCAGATAGCGTCCGAGCGCCACCACCAGCGCCAGCGCGCCCGCCACTTTCAGGGCCGAGAGCGCAAACGCGCCCAGCGTCGTCGAGCCGCCGCTCGCCGCCAGCAGCGGGATCATCGCCACCAGAGGAATGGCCGCGATATCCTGGAACAGCAGCACCGCAAAGGCGCTGCGGCCCAGCTGGGTAACCGTCAGGTTACGTTCGTTCATCGCCTGCATAGCGATCGCCGTTGAGGAGAGCGCCAGGGTCATACCAATCAGCTCGGCAACCTGCCAGCGCAGACCCAGCGACATGCAGAACAGGCCAATCAGCACGCCGCAGACGACCATCTGCAGCGCCCCGCCGCCGAACACCGAGGCGCGCAGTTTCCACAGCCGCTGGGGATCGAGCTCAAGACCGATAACGAAAAGCATCAGCACCACGCCGATTTCCGCAAAGTGCAGAATCGACTCGGCGTCGGTGACCAGCCGCAGCCCCCACGGGCCAATAATACAGCCGGCAATTAAGTAGCCGAGCACCGACCCCAGCCCAAGGCGTACGGCAATCGGCACGATCAGCGCGGCGGATCCTAAATAGATGAGCGCCTGTATCAGCGTATGGCTATCCATTATTGTGCGCCTCCTGCCATTCGATTAAACGTTGACGGTAGTGGCGCGCCTGCGCCTGAAGGGTTTCGTCATCGCAGATAAAAGTGCAATGCATCGCGAACGGCGGCAGCCATTTCATGCCGCAATACAGCGCGGTCGCCTGCAGCGGCTGCGCCAGGACGTCGAAACCGGGGAAGGAACCAATATCAAAATGGCTTTCGCCGCCGCCGGTGGTCACCGCCCACATCAGCGATTTACCGCGCAGCGCGATACCGTTGTGCCCGTATGCCCAGCCGTGCGCCAGCACTTTGTCCATCCACAGCTTGAGCAGCGGCGGCACGCTGTACCACTGCATCGGATGCTGCCAGATGACCAGATCGGCACGGGCCAGCGCCGCCTGCTCGGCAGCGATATCGATATTGAAATCGGGGTAAAGTTGATAGAGAGAGCGTATCTCGACGCCGTCAAGCGTCCCTGCCTGCTCAAGCATCCGCTTATTCGCATGCGAGTGCTGCGGATAAGGGTGCGCATAAATTATGAGGATCATTGATTAGCCTGCGTTAGCTCTTGTTGTAATCAGCAAGAGTGTAGACAGTTAATCGAACCGCTTACAGTGATAAGTGTGATTTATCTCTCGTTCAGGGCGAGGATCGGTCAGGCAGGCGTGACCCCGCGGTACGGGGCCGTGGATAATGCTTAGTTATCCAGTTCGTCCATGGACTTAACCTGATCGCGATTGATCTGCTCGGTGCGGCCGGTTTCCGCGTTTTTGTAGGACACCAGGCCGGTGTCGTCATCCACCTGCGGTTTGCCATCGGTGACAATGGTTTTTCCGTCGGTCGTTTTTAGCGACTGATTAGATGAACAGCCAGCCACGGTGAACAGTGCGGCAGCGGCGAAGATAGCAGCGGTGAGGGGCTTGTTGTGCATGGTGTTTCTCTCCCGTTATTAAGAGCCTATCCCATTAGGACTATTTCACTTGCCATTTTGGACCTGGGCAGTGCTCGAAATCCTCACGTACTACGTGTACGCTCCGGTTTCTCCGCGCTGTCCGTATCCAAACTGGCTGCGCCAATAACGCCTACTGGGATAGGCTCTAAGTCATATTCATTATCACCCTAACCACTTTAGGCTAGCTGACTGTCCGGCGAGAGAAAACCAGAACTCTCCGAAGTGGCCTGTTAACGCCGATCCCCCTGTTTTTGTTCGACGTTCAGCGCCGCGGGGAGCGTCACTTTATTCCGCCCAGGCTTATCGTCACGCAAAAAAAAGCGCCTCCGGCGTGGCCACCGGAGGCGCTTTTACTGGCAGATAATATTACTTTTTAATCTGCGCGTGCATTTCCTGCACCGAGGTCACTTTTTCCATCGCATTGGCATTCAGCGCCATTGCGGTCGCGAAACCGCCGTTCAGCGTGGTGTCGTAGTGCACTTTGTATTGCAGGGCGCTGCGGCGAATCAGCTTGGAGTCTTCAATCGCCTGGCGGCCCGCGGTGGTGTTGATGATGTAGGTGTATTCGCCATTCTTGATGCGGTCCTGAATGTGCGGACGGCCTTCATGCACCTTGTTCACCAGACGCGGGTTGATGCCGGCTTCGCCCAGCACAATCGCGGTACCGTGGGTCGCATCCAGCTCGAAACCAAACTTCAGCAGTTTTGCCGCCAGATCCACCACGCGCTCTTTGTCGCCTTCGCGAACGGAGAGCAGCGCGCGTCCCTGTTTCTTCATCGTCGAGTTGCTGCCCAGCTGCGCCTTGGCGAACGCTTCCGCGAAGGTGCGGCCTACGCCCATGACTTCACCGGTAGAGCGCATTTCTGGCCCTAACAGCGGGTCGACGCCCGGGAATTTGTTAAACGGCAGCACCACCTCTTTCACCGAATAGTACGGTGGGATGATCTCTTTCGTGACGCCCTGCTGAGCCAGCGTTTTGCCCGCCATCACGCGCGCCGCGACTTTCGCCAGCGGTACGCCGGTGGCTTTCGAGACGAACGGGACGGTACGCGCCGCGCGCGGGTTGACTTCAATCAGGTAGACTTCGTTGTTTTTGACCGCAAACTGCACGTTCATCAGGCCGCGCACCTGCAGCTCAAAGGCCAGCTTCTGCACCTGCTCGCGCATCACGTTCTGAATTTCCTGGCTCAGGGTGTAGGCCGGCAGCGAACACGCGGAGTCGCCGGAGTGCACGCCCGCCTGCTCGATATGCTCCATGATGCCGCCAATCAGCACCATTTCGCCGTCGCAGATCGCATCGACGTCGACTTCAACCGCATCGTCAAGGAAGCGGTCCAGCAGCACCGGCGCATCGTTAGAGACGCTGACGGCGGTCTGGAAGTAGCGACGCAGGTCGATTTCATCGTAAACGATTTCCATCGCGCGGCCGCCGAGAACGTAGGACGGACGCACCACCAGCGGGTAGCCAATCTCTTTCGCCTTTTCGACCGCCATTTCGATCGCGGTCACGGTGGCGTTCGCCGGCTGCTTCAGCTTCAGGCGGTCAACCGCGTGCTGGAAGCGCTCGCGGTCTTCCGCACGGTCGATGGCATCCGGGCTGGTGCCGATAACCGGCACGCCTGCCGCTTCCAGCGCGCGCGCCAGCTTCAGCGGCGTCTGGCCGCCGTACTGCACGATAACGCCTTTCGGCTTCTCAATGCGCACGATTTCCAGCACGTCTTCCAGCGTCACCGGCTCAAAGTAGAGGCGGTCGGAGGTGTCGTAGTCGGTAGAGACGGTTTCCGGGTTACAGTTGACCATAATGGTCTCGTAGCCGTCTTCGCGCAGCGCCAGGGAGGCATGGACGCAGCAGTAGTCGAACTCGATGCCCTGGCCGATACGGTTCGGGCCACCGCCGAGCACCATGATTTTGTCGCGGTCAACGGACGGGTTGGCTTCGCACTCGTCTTCATAAGTGGAGTACATGTAGGCGGTGTCGGTAGCGAATTCCGCCGCGCAGGTATCCACGCGCTTGTAGACCGGGTGCAGGTCATACTGGTCGCGCAGCTTGCGGATTTCCGCTTCGCGCACGCCAGCCAGCTTCGCCAGACGCGCATCGGCAAAGCCTTTACGCTTGAGCTGACGCAGGAAGTCGGCGTCGAGGCCGGTAATACCGACTTCAGCCACTTTCTCTTCCAGACGCACCAGCTCTTCAATCTGCACCAGGAACCAGCGGTCGATATTGGTCAGGTTGAACACGCCATCAACGGAGAGGCCCGCGCGGAAAGCGTCAGCGATGTACCAGATACGCTCAGCGCCCGCGTCTTTCAGCTCGCGGCGAATCTTGGTCAACGCTTCCGGGTCATCGAGGCTCACTTTCGGGTCGAAACCGGTAGCGCCCACTTCCAGGCCGCGCAGCGCTTTCTGCAGGGACTCCTGCTGGGTACGGCCAATCGCCATCACTTCGCCCACCGACTTCATCTGGGTGGTCAGACGGTCGTTCGCGCCGACGAATTTTTCAAAGTTGAAGCGTGGGATTTTGGTCACGACGTAGTCGATGGACGGCTCAAACGACGCCGGGGTGCGGCCGCCGGTGATATCGTTCATCAGCTCATCAAGGGTGTAACCAACCGCCAGCTTCGCCGCCACTTTAGCGATCGGGAAGCCGGTGGCTTTCGAGGCCAGCGCCGAGGAGCGGGAGACGCGCGGGTTCATTTCGATAACGATCAGGCGACCATCTTTCGGGTTCACCGAGAACTGAACGTTGGAACCGCCGGTCTCTACGCCGATTTCACGCAGTACCGCCATCGAGGCGTTACGCATGATTTGGTACTCTTTGTCGGTCAGGGTCTGCGCCGGCGCCACGGTGATGGAGTCGCCGGTGTGGATGCCCATCGCGTCGAAGTTTTCGATGGAGCAGACGATGATGCAGTTGTCGTTTTTATCACGCACCACTTCCATCTCGTACTCTTTCCAGCCGATCAGCGATTCATCAATCAGCAGCTCGTTGGTCGGCGAGAGATCCAGACCGCGTTCGCAGATCTCTTCGAACTCTTCGCGGTTGTAGGCGATACCGCCGCCGGTGCCGCCCATCGTAAAGGACGGACGGATGATGCACGGGAAGCCAACTTCAGCGGCAACCGCCAGCGCTTCTTCCATGGTATGCGCGATACCGGAACGCGCGGTATCGAGACCGATTTTCTTCATCGCCACGTCGAAACGGCGGCGGTCTTCGGCTTTATCAATCGCGTCGGCGGTCGCGCCAATCATGGTCACGCCGAACTCGGCCAGCACGCCCTGACGCTCCAGCTCCAGCGCGCAGTTCAGCGCCGTCTGGCCGCCCATGGTCGGCAGAACCGCATCCGGACGCTCTTTCTCAATGATCTTGCGCACCACTTCCCAGTGAATCGGCTCGATGTAGGTGGCATCGGCCATTTCCGGGTCGGTCATGATAGTGGCCGGGTTAGAGTTCACCAGAATAACGCGGTAGCCCTCTTCGCGCAGCGCTTTACACGCCTGGGCGCCGGAGTAGTCAAACTCGCACGCCTGACCGATAACAATCGGGCCCGCGCCCAGAATCAGGATGCTTTTTATATCTGTACGTTTTGGCATGGCTCTCTTAACTCCTGATTATTTCGCGGACTGACGGTACTGCTCAATTAATTCGATAAAATGGTCGAACAGCGGTGCGGCATCGTGCGGGCCGGGGCTCGCCTCCGGATGTCCCTGGAAGCTGAACGCCGGTTTATCGGTACGGTGAATCCCCTGCAGGGTGCCGTCGAACAGCGACTTGTGGGTCACGCGCAGGTGGGCGGGCATAGACGCCTCATCCACCGCAAAGCCGTGGTTCTGCGCGGTGATCATCACCACGTTATTATCAATATCTTTTACCGGATGGTTGCCGCCGTGGTGGCCGAACTTCATCTTCACGGTCTTCGCGCCGCTCGCCAGGGCCAGCAGCTGGTGGCCGAGGCAGATACCGAATACCGGAATATCGGTCTCCAGGAACTTCTCAATCGCTGCGATAGCGTAGTCGCAGGGCGCCGGGTCGCCGGGACCGTTGGACAGGAAGATACCGTCCGGATTCATCTTCAGCACCTCTTCAGCGGAGGTCTTTGCCGGCACCACCGTCAGACGGCAGCCGCGATCGACCAGCATGCGCAGGATGTTGCGCTTGGCGCCGAAATCGTAGGCCACCACGTGGAACGGCAGCTCGCTTTCCGCTTTAGCTTCCGGCAGGTCGCCCGCCAGCGTCCAGCTCCCCTGCGTCCAGCTGTAGGTTTCTGCGGTGGTCACTTCCTTCGCCAGATCCATGCCGTTGAGGCCCGGGAACGCTTTCGCTTTTTCCAGCGCCAGCTGCGCATCCGGGCTATCGCCGGCGATGATGCAGCCGTTCTGCGCGCCTTTTTCGCGCAGCAGGCGGGTCAGCTTACGGGTATCGATATCGGCAATCGCCACGATATTGTGGCGCTTCAGATAAGAAGAGAGGTCTTCGGTATTGCGGAAGTTGCTGGCAATCAGCGGCAGATCGCGAATGACCAGACCCTGCGCATGTACCTGAGAAGATTCTTCATCGGCGGCATTGGTGCCGACGTTGCCGATATGGGGATAAGTTAGAGTGACGATTTGGCGGGAATAGGAAGGATCAGTGAGGATTTCTTGATAACCGGTCATTGAAGTATTGAAAACGACTTCCCCAACCGCCGTGCCGGTAGCCCCAATGGCCCGACCGTGAAACTGGGTTCCGTCTTCCAGAACCAATAGCGCTGACTTAATCAAAACACCCTCCAGAGAATATCCACTCACTTTATTTGCATATTAATTCATAACGTAGATCTGAATCAATGCAAATCTGTTGCCCGCAGAATTTTGGCAAACGGCGGCATTCTGGAGAGATGGCGGGTAAAAGTCAACTTAAAGCGGATATTTTTAATCTTTTTTCAGGCAACTATTCAGCAATACCTGTCTTAACGGGCAAAAAGATCACCTAACTTGCCCGGGAAAACGCTTGCGGAGGAGGATGTTTGTAAAATCGCCGGGCAGGGATTGAAAAAGTAGACCATATGGTCAAAATTTACAATAAAACAACAAAAACAAGGCGGATAAGATAGTATTTTTCAGGCTTGGCGATAAAAAATCGGTTAAACACCAAAAATAAAAAAGGGCAATAAAACATTGCCCCTTGCAATCAATTACTTATTGAAAGCAATAACCACATCACGATGGGTAATAATCGTTATAAAGAGTTCAACTCAAGCACATCACGCATATCAAAAAGACCGTTTTTCTTGCCTTTTAGCCATAATGCAGAACGAACGGCACCATTTGCAAAAGTCATCCGGCTGGAAGCCTTATGGCTGATCTCAATACGTTCGCCGATATCCGCAAACATTGCCGTATGTTCGCCGACGATATCCCCGGCGCGCACGGTCGCAAAGCCGATGGTGCCGGGAACGCGTTCGCCGGTATAGCCTTCGCGACTGTAGACCGCACACGCTTTCAGATCTTTATCCAGCGCTCCGGCAATCGCCTCGCCCATCGCCAGCGCCGTACCCGATGGCGCATCCACTTTGTGACGATGATGCGCTTCGATAATCTCAATATCGGTATAGTCGCCCATCACCTTCGCCGCTTTTTCCAGCAGCTTAAGCATCACGTTGACGCCGACGCTGAAGTTGGCGGCAAACACGATGGCGATCTCCTGCGAAGCGTCGCGAATCGCCTGCTTCCCGGCGTCGTCAAACCCGGTGGTGCCGATAACCATGCCTTTGCCGTGTTGACGGCAAAACGCAAGATGGGCCAGCGTGCCTTCCGGGCGGGTAAAATCGATGAAAACGTCAAAATCGTCTTTTACCGCCTCGAGGCTGCTTTGCACCACCACCCCTGACCTGCCCGCGCCCGCCAGCTCGCCCGCATCGCTGCCGAGCAGCGAGGAACCTTCGCGCTCCAGCGCCGCGCCAAGCGCCGCGCCGTCCATCTGTTGTACCGCCTGAATTAACTGGCGTCCCATCCGGCCGCCCGCGCCCGCGATGGCCACGCGGATTTGTGCATCATGCATAGCTATTCTCTTTTGTTAACACTACGTAAATTGTTTTCAGAGTAACCAGCTCATTGATGGGCCGCTACTCAAAAACACCGATAATTAGAAATTTATGACAAACTGCCGCCGATATCAGTAAAAACTATAAGATTGTGTCGGGAATTTGCCGTGGAGTAGTGAGGAGCGAGGAGCGCGCAGTCCGCAACCCCGGCCCGGCCCTGTATGGCCAATCCGGGGAATACGGCGACAGAAAAGCAGCGACTAGTGCAGGAACAGCTCGCCGGCCGGGAAACCGGACAGGAACCAGGTGACCGCCAGCAGGTCGGCGCTGCCGCCCGGGCTAAGGTGGCGAATAATCAGCTCATCATCCAGCCGGCGCAGCGCCTCCAGCCCGCCGTCGGTCAGCACTCCGCCTTCCCACAGCAGCTTTTGCGCCTGCTGCTGCACAAAATTGAGCCCTTCCAGCCCGCCGCGCGACACCAGATTGGTATCGTCATTCCAGGCCATCAGGTGCAGTAGAGTCTGCAGTAACGCCAGATTGGTATCGCCGGTGTCCGCCATAACGCGATTGAAGACCGGCATCGCCTGGGTGCGCACGGTGCGAAAGCCGCTCTCCGCTTCGCCTCTGGCGCCGGAGAGCCCGTAGCGCAGGAAATGCCCTTCGCCTTTACTGACCTTCATTCCTTCAGGAGAGGAGAGCTCGCGCCCGACCAGGCCGCGGCAGAAGCGGGCCACCCGATCGCAAACCCGGTGCTGTTCAACCGGCTCCCCTCTGGCCACCAGCCTTCCCGCCGCCGCGCTGAGCAGGCCAAAAGCGAAGATCGCGCCGCGATGGGTATTCACCCCGCCGGTAGCCTCCAGCATATCCGTCTCGCACGCCATGCCCACCGGACGCAGCATCGTCAATACCTGCTCCGGCGTGATATTGGCCGTGTCGTGGCCCATAATGAAAAACTTCTCCATCCATGGCGCGACAGCCGCCGTGCTGGCCTCAAAGGAGGCCAGATCCATATCCCGATGCGCGCCGGCGTTACGAATATCCACCAGGCCCGGTTTCGGCGTCAGGCGGACTTCGGTCAGCAGCGCTCGTTCCACGCGAGAAACCATCTCCTCCGCCGTCACCGTTTGACGGCTCAACGGGCGACGCTGGCTTATCATCACTTCGCTCATGCCTTTCTCCTCAGCGCGTTTAACCGGCGCTTTTGACCTGATGAATGACATCAATCACTGAACCGTCGCGATAGCGCACCACGGCCACCACCCGATCGGTGAATTCGATCGGGTCAGGCGTGCCGGTCAACAGTTCGGCGCGCTGCTGCAGCTCTTCAATGGTTATCAGCGGGATACCCGCGTTACGCAGGTTATCAATCAGGTCCTGACGCGCCGGGTTGACGGCGATACCGTGATCGGTGACCAGCACATCCACGCTGGCGCCCGGCGTCACGCGAGTCAGCACCTTCTCCACCACGCACGGAATACGCCCACGCACCAGCGGCGCGGTGATAATGGTTAAATCCGCGCCTGCCGCCGTATCGCTGTGGCCGCCGGATGCCCCGCGCAGCACGCCGTTGGAGCCGGTCATCACGTTAACGTTGAATCCGGTATCGATCTCCAGCGCGCTCAGCATCACCACGTTCAGGCGTTCGCAGGAGACGCCTTTCGAACCGGGATTGGCGTACTGATTAGCGGAAATTTCAATATGGTTAGGGTTATTGGCCAGCGAACGCGCGGCATCGCCGTCAAAAGACTGGGTATCCAGCAGCGCTTTGATCAGACCCTTTTCGTGCAGATCGACCATCGTGCCGGTGATCCCGCCCAGACCAAAGCTGGCGGTAATATTGTTACGACGCATCTTATCTTCGAGGAAGCGGGTCACCGCCAGCGATGCGCCGCCGGTCCCCGTCTGCAATGAGAAACCGTCTTTGAAATAGCCAGAGTGTTCGATCACCTTCGCCGCCTGGCGGGCGATCAGCAGTTCGCGCGGGTTGCTGGTCAAACGGATCGCCCCGGCGGTGATTTTCGCCGGATCGCCGACCTCGTCGACCTGCACGATCAGATCGACCCGATCCTGGGCGATGCTGGCCGGATAGTTTGGATAATCCACCCACTCTTCGGTGAGCAGCACCACGCATCCGGCGGCCTCGGCATCCACTCTGGCGTAGCCCAGCGATCCGCAGCGGGATTTACCGCTAAAGCCGTTGGCGTTGCCATACTCATCGCAGCACGGCACGCCGAGGAACGCCACATCAATGCGTAGCTCACCGGTTTGTACTAAATGCGCCCGGCCGCCGTGAGAGTGGATTTGTACCGGGTTTTCCATCAGCCCGGCGGAGATCGCTTCCCCCAGCTTCCCGCGCAGACCGGAGGTGTAAATCTGGCGGATCACGCCATTCTTAATATGTTCAATCAGCGGCCAGTGGGCGTCGATCAGCGAGCTTGAGGCCAGCGTCAGATCGCGAAAACCCATTTCAGCCAGCTTCGCCACCACCATATTGACCACCTTGTCGCCGCCGCGAAACGCGTGATGGAAGGAGATGGTCATACCGTTTTGCAGCCCGGAACGGCGAATCGCCTCCTCCAGCGAGGCGCAGATTTTACGCTGCCGCTTTTCGCTTTCGCTGGCCAGCCACGGGCTCTGCGCCGTCACGCCCGCATAGGGCGCTAATCCTTCCGGCATCACGTACTGCTGATTAAGCATTGCTACGGTCTCTTTCATTATTTACTCCTTAATCACGAATGCCGGAAGCCGACAGCGCCACGACTTTGCGCGCATGATCGATAATCGGTCCATCTATCATCTTGCCGTTCAGCGATACCACGCCCAGACCGCGCGCTTCCGCCTCTTCCGCCGCCGCGATCACCTCCCGCGCATGTTCAACGTCTTTCAGCGTGGGGGCATAAACCTGGTGCAGCAGCTCAATCTGGCGCGGGTTGACCAGCGATTTACCGTTAAAGCCGAGATTCTTCGCCAGATTCGCTTCCGCGAGGAACCCCTCTTCATTGTTAATATCCGACCACACCACGTCGTACGCCGCGATCCCGGCGACTCGCGCCGCGTGCAGCACCGCGCAGCGGGCGTAAAACAGCTCGGTGCCGTCGCCACGGCTGGTGCCCATATCCATAACGTAATCGAAGGCCGCCAGCGCGATGGCCGACAGGCGCGGGCTGGCGCGAGCGATCTCAACCGCGTTCACTACGCCCAGCGCCGACTCTATCGCCGCCATTAATTTCGTGCTGCCCACTTCCCGGCCGCATTCGCGCTCAATCCGCTCGACCTGCGCTTCCAGCTCATGGATATCTTCTTTGCTATCGGTTTTCGGCAGGCGCACCATATCGACGCCCGCGCGCACCACCGCCTCAAGGTCGGCGAGACCAAACGGCGTGCTGAGCGGGTTAATGCGCACCACGGTTTCCACATCCCGGTAGAGCGGATGCTGTAGCGCATGATGCACCAGCAGGCGGGCGGTATCTTTTTCACGGAGCGAGACGGCATCTTCGAGGTCGAACATCACCGCGTCAGCGCCGTAAACAAATGAGGTGCTTAACATCGCGGCGTTGGCGCCGGGGATAAACAGCATACTGCGACGAGGTTTCATAGCTGACTCCAGTGCGGTTGAGATTGTTGCGCCGCGCGCAGCGCCGCGGCCTGAACCCGAGCCTTCAGTACGCATTCGAGCGCGCCTTTATCATCGACGACGACGTTCGCCCGGCTCACCCCAAGCTGCGTCAGCGTCTCTCTGACCACCCGCTCAATCGCCGCGCCAAACTGCTGCTTCACAATGCTGTCGATTTCAAGCTGAATACCTGGCTCATTCGCAGGCCCGATCCTGACCATCACATCGCTGGATTCCAGCGTGCCGGCCAGGGCGTCAATCATCATTTCCATAGAGGCTGATCCTTAGTTATGGAGGTAAATCAGGCGGTTTGGTGTTCGCTTTCCGCCAGATGTATCAGAAAAGAGAGGGTTACCGGCGGCACCAGCGGCGCAATCGACGACCACTGGCGCTGCTGATACAGCCTGCGCACCCGGGAAGCGGAAATGGGCGCGCCCTCTTTCTCAACCCGCGCCAGCTCAACCACCTGAATCGCCGGCGCGTCGCCGGGCGCTTCCAGCAGCTGGCGCATGCGCTGGTTGTAGCGACGGGTTAATTCACACAGCGGTTCGCTGCCGACAAAGCGGTGGGTCACGCCCAGCGCCGGGGCTAAACGTTCGCGAAAGAGCTGCAGATCGATCTGGCTGTGGCAATCGTCAACCACGCCTTTGTCTTTCAGGAAGTAGCCGGGAAAAGTGGCGCGCGAGATCAGATAGGCCGACCCCGGATGCAGGGTCACGTTGGCGATCCCGGCGATCCCCTGTTCAATCAGCGCCACGCGATCGCGGTAGCGGAAAAACGAAGCATCTTCCTTCACCACGAACAGATGCAGCCAGTCGCAGCGTTGAGCCGCCTGCTCCACCAGCCAACGATGCCCCAGGGTAAAGGGATTGGCGTTCATCACGATGGCGCCGATTTTTTCGCCGGGCTGACGATACATCGTAAGCTGGCGGCAATAGCGGGCCAGACGTTCGCGGCTATTTTCCATTAACACGGCCTGCTCCCCCGCGCGGGCGATAGGCCAGAACCCGGCGCAGGAGAAGAGCTCCGCGTTATAGGGTTTAGTGAACAGAAACAGCTCGCTGCGGCCCAGCTCATACGCCAGGGTCATCAGTTCAGTCAGCAGCTTCAGGCTGAGCCCTTCCCCCTGCAGCGACGGGTCGACGGCAATACACTTCAGAACGCATCCGGCAATGGCGCCGCAGCCGACAATGCGCCGCTGGTACTCGACGATAATCGCCCATTCGCAGTCCGCCTCCAGCGAGAGCTGGTGCTGATGAAGAAAGAGGTCAACGGCCTCTCGCCGCCGGGGGTCGAGCTGTACCGCGACGCGTTTTACTATCAGATTCATTTTTTTCGCGCTTCATTGACCAAAACGAGCTGTATTTCGCCATCGTTCCCGCAGCGGTTCTTTTATTTCAATCACATTTTTCCGCGTACCTTAATTGGCTTTATGGTTTTTATGTTGTTAATTAATTCAGAAGAATAAAAACAATTAAATTAATTAAAAACACGACTAATCAGTGAAGATAATCACATATCGCCGGGGAACATATTTATTATTATGCCGCCGTCCTATTATTGTTTTTTCTAACGGCATTAATACACAAAATCATTCAAGTTGCATCGAGGCGGTAACTGAATGAATCCCCAGGAGCTTACGCATAGTAAGTGACTGGGGTGAGTGAAGGCTGCCAACAAAGAGGCAGCTTGAAGGATGATGTGTATATTCCTTTTTTTAACAGGGTGACGTCATATGACTAATATGAGCCAGGCTCCATCTGCGGAGAAAAAAGGGGTTAGCGATATTCTGGGGTTTAAAATCTTCGGCATGCCGCTACCGCTTTACGCCTTTGCGTTAATCACTTTACTACTTTCACACTTTTATAATGCCCTGCCGACCGACATTGTTGGTGGCTTCGCGATCATGTTTATTATTGGCGCCGTTTTTGGCGAAATTGGCAAACGCCTGCCAATCTTCAATAAATATATTGGCGGCGCGCCGGTGATGATCTTCCTCGTGGCCGCCTATTTCGTTTACGCCGGCATATTCACCCAGAAAGAAATTGATGCAATCACTAATGTGATGGATAAAAGTAACTTCCTGAACTTATTCATCGCAGTATTGATTACCGGCGCAATCCTCTCGGTTAACCGTAAGCTGTTGCTGAAATCTCTGCTGGGTTATATTCCGACCATTTTAATGGGGATCCTCGGCGCATCCATCTTCGGGATTATCATTGGCCTGTGCTTCGGTATCTCCATCGACCGCATCATGATGCTGTACGTCCTGCCGATTATGGGCGGCGGCAACGGCGCGGGCGCAGTGCCGCTGTCTGAAATTTATCACTCCGTCACCGGCCGTTCGCGTGAAGAGTACTACTCCACCGCGATTGCCATTCTGACCATCGCCAATATCTTCGCCATCGTCTTTGCCGCGCTGCTCGATATTATCGGTAAAAAACACACCTGGCTGAGCGGTGAAGGCGAACTGGTGCGTAAAGCCTCCTTTAAAGTCGAAGACGATGAAAAAGCGGGCCAGATTACCCATCGCGAAACCGCCGTCGGCCTGGTGCTCGCCACCACCTGTTTCCTGCTGGCCTACGTTATTGCCAAGAAAATTTTGCCAAGCATTGGCGGCGTCTCTATCCACTATTTCGCCTGGATGGTGCTGATCGTCGCGGCGCTGAACGCTTCCGGCCTCTGCTCGCCGGAGATTAAAGCTGGCGCCAAACGCCTGTCTGACTTCTTCTCTAAGCAGCTGCTGTGGGTACTGATGGTCGGCGTCGGCGTGTGCTACACCGACCTGCAGGAAATTATCGACGCGATTACCTTTGCGAACGTCATCATCGCGGCGGTAATCGTGGTGGGTGCGGTCATCGGCGCGGCCATCGGCGGCTGGATGATTGGCTTCTTCCCGATTGAGTCCGCGATCACCGCCGGTCTGTGCATGGCCAACCGCGGCGGCTCGGGCGACCTGGAAGTGCTCTCGGCCTGTAACCGTATGAATCTTATCTCTTATGCGCAAATCTCCTCCCGTCTGGGCGGCGGTATTGTGCTGGTCATCGCCAGCATTGTGTTCGGCATGATGATGTAACCAACACGCACGATGGCGATGTTTGAGCGTCAACCACAGCGGTGCTCTTTAGGGTCCAGAGCCGGGGGCGGCTTCGGGAAATCCACCCTACTCCTTAGCCGGAAGTATCGTTTGGTTAGCCTTCAAACACGCCGTCGTGCCCTTACTTTAGGGTCTTTCAATGACTGAAGCTGTACTGCTGGGTGAAGGCTTCACCCTGATGTTCCTCGGCATGGGGTTCGTGCTGGCGTTTCTGTTTCTGCTGATTTTCGCCATCCGCGGCATGTCCGCCGCCGTCAACCGCTTCTTCCCCGAACCGGCTCCCGCGCCGAAGGCCGCACCCGCCGCCGTAGCGCCCGCTGACGACTTCGCCCGCCTGGCGCCGGTGATTGCCGCCGCTATTCACC